>JBEBHW010000206.1:0-6339 GCA_040081145.1 Burkholderiaceae bacterium | reverse complement strand
GGCCTGAAGTAGACAGGCTGCGCAAGGGACAATCGTGCCCCCCGCAGGCTGAACCTCCCATGCTCACACACGCTCGCGTCCTCTGCGTCATTCCGCCGATGACGCAGTTGAACACGCCGTACCCGTCCAGCCCGTACTTGACGGGCTTCTTGCGCTCGCGCGGTGTCGCCGCGGTGCAGGAAGACCTGGCGCTGGCGCTGATCTTGAAACTGCTGTCGCGCGATGGGCTGCTCGCCCTTCGCGACTGCATCGCGTCGCTGCCCGTGGCGCAGCGCACGCCGCTCGTCGCTGCGTTCGCGGAAGACTTCGAGCGTTATCTGGCGACGATAGCGCCCAGCGTCGCGTTCCTGCAGGGGCGCGATCCGACGCTGATGCACCGCATCGCCGGCCGCACCTTCCTGCCCGAAGGGCCGCGCTTCGCGGCGCTCGACGAATACGTGGACCCCGACGGCGGCGACCCGCTCGCCTGGGCTTTCGGCGCGTTGGGCACGCACGACCGCGCGCGCCACGTCGCTACGCTGTACCTGAACACCATCGCCGACGTGCTGCGCGACGCGGTGGACTCGCGCTTCGAATTCGTGCGCTACGGCGAACAGCTCGCGCGCAGCCAGCCGACGTTCGAGCCGCTCGCGCAGGCCTTGGCCGCGCCGCTGAATCTCGTCGACCGGACCTTGCGCGAACTCACGCTGGATGCGCTGGCGCGGCATCAGCCCAATATCGTCTTGGCCTCGGTGCCGTTCCCCGGCGCGGTGTACGCGGCGTTTCGCATCGCGCAGGCGGTCAGGGCGCACGATTCGTCGATCGTCTGCGTGCTCGGCGGGGGCTACGTCAACACCGAGTTGCGTGAACTGTCCGAGCCGCGGATCTTCGACTACTTCGACTACGTCACGCTGGACGCCGGCGAGCGCCCGCTGCTCGCCTTGCTTGAACATCTCGCGGGCAAACGCTCGCGCAGCCGCCTCGTGCGCACCTATCTGCGCGAGCCCGAGACGCGCACGGTGCGCTACGTGAACCTCGTCGAGCCCGACGTGCCCTTCGCCGACGTGGGCACACCTACCTGGGACGGCTTGCCGCTGCGCGACTACCTGTCGCTGCTCGACATGTTGAACCCGATGCACCGCCTCTGGTCCGACGGGCGCTGGAACAAGCTGACGGTGGCGCTCGGTTGCTACTGGAAGAAGTGCAGCTTTTGCGACGTGAGCCTGGACTACATCTCGAACTACGAGACCGCAACCGCGGCGACGCTGGTGGATCGCATCGATGCCATCGTCGAGGAGACGGGTCAGACCGGGTTTCACTTCGTCGACGAAGCCGCGCCGCCCAAAGCGTTGAAAGCGCTCGCGCAGGAGCTGTTGCAGCGCGGCACGACGATCACGTGGTGGGGCAACATCCGCTTCGAAAAGTCGTTCACGCCCGAGCTATGCCGGCGGTTGGCCGACAGCGGCTGCGTCGCGATCTCGGGCGGCCTCGAAGTCGCAAGCGACCGCCTGCTCGCGCTCATGAAAAAGGGCGTGACGGTGGACCAGGTCGCGCGCGTGACGCGCGGCTTTGCCGACGCCGGCGTGCTCGTGCACGCCTACCTGATGTACGGCTTTCCCACGCAAACCGTGCAGGACACGGTCGATGCATTGGAGCTCGTGCGCCAGTTGTTCGAGGCCGGTTGCATCCAGTCGGGCTTCTTCCATCGCTTCGCGTGCACCGTGCATTCGCCGGTCGGGCGCGATCCGGCGGCCTACGGCGTGACGCTCGAGCCGCTGCCGCACGTGACGTTTGCGAAGAACGACGTCGGCTTTCGTGACGCCACCGGCGTGAATCACGACGTGTTGGGCGTGGCGCTGAAAAAGGCGCTCTACAACTACATGCACGGCGTCGGCCTGGACCAGGACGTTCGCAGCTGGTTCGACGTGTCCGTGCCGCGCACGCGCATTGCGCGGCATCGCATCGAGCGCGCGTTGGTGCAGGGCGGTTGAATGCGCAGCAACGTGTCGATCGTCATGCCGGTTCTCAATGAGGCCGGCGCCATCGTCGCTTCCCTGCAGGGGCTCGCGGCGCTGCGTGCGAGCGGGGCCGAGGTCATCGTCGTCGACGGCGGCAGCAGCGACGCCACGCTCGAGCGCTGCAAGGGCCACGCCGACCTGGCTCTGCTCGCGCCGCGTGGCCGCGCGCGCCAGATGAACTTCGGCGCGGCGCGCGCTGCGGGCGCGACGCTGCTGTTCCTGCACGCCGATACGCGCCTGCCCGCGGGCGCGCTTGGCCTCGTTCAGCGTGCGCTCGACGCCGGCCATGACTGGGGGCGTTTCGACGTGGGCATCGAAGGCCGCTCGCTGCTCTTGCCGATGATCGCGTGGTTCATGAACTGGCGCTCGCGCCTGAGTCGCATCGCTACCGGCGACCAGGCGATCTTCGTGCGACGCGACGTGTTCGACGCTCTCGGCGGCTTTCCCGATCAGCCGCTGATGGAAGACATCGAGCTGTGCAAGCGCTTGCGCAAGCGCGGCCGGCCGGCGTGCCTGACGCAACGTGTCGTCACGTCCGGCAGGCGCTGGGAGCGCGACGGCGTGTGGCGCACGATTTTCCTGATGTGGAGGCTGCGCTTCCTCTACTGGATCGGCGTGAGCGCACAACAGCTTGCCAAGGCGTACCGATGACAGCGCCGCCGCTAGCGCGTTGCCGGATCGTCGTGTTTGCCAAAGCGCCGTTGGCGGGCTACGCGAAGACGCGGTTGATTCCGGCGCTGGGCGCGCAGGGCGCAGCCGACCTCGCGCGGCGCATGCTGAATCACGCCGTGACGCAGGCCCTGGGCGCAGGAAGGGGTGAGGTTGAGCTGTGTTGCGCGCCGGACTCGCGCCATGCGGCTTTCGCCTCATGGGCGCAGCGCCCGGGTTTGCGTCTCACCGATCAAGGCGAAGGCGACCTGGGGGTGCGCATGGCGCGCGCGATCGAACGCGGCTTGACGCAGTCCGCCAAGGTGTTGCTCATGGGCAGCGACGCGCCGGCGCTCGACAGCAGCGTCTTGCGCAATGCCGCTGACGCGCTGAACACCCACGACGCGGTCTTTGTCCCGGCGCTGGACGGCGGTTACGTGCTTGTCGGCCTGCGGCGGCCGGCGCGGCACATATTCGAGGGCATGCTGTGGAGCACGCCGCGCGTCATGCAGCAGACCCGCGAACGCCTCGCCGAGCTGGGGTTGCGCCACGCCGAACTCGCACCTTTGCCCGACATCGACGAAGCCGCCGATCTGCTGCACGTACCGCGAGATTGGCTGTAAGACTTTGCGCGCTGCGCGCGACCGAGCCGCAGGGGCGACGCAGCCGCGGCGCTGCCCGTAACATCGCCCATCCCAGTGCCGAATCAAGGAGACCTGCCGATGTTGCGCGTTCTTGCCCGATGTTTGACGTGGCCGCTGCTGCTGTTCGCGGTGCAGGTGCACGCGCAGGCCAACGCGGCGACAAGCGCGCAATGGGAGCAAGTCGTCGCCAAGGCGCGGGGCCAGACGGTTTATTTCAATGCCTGGGCGGGGGACGAGAAAACCAACGCCTTCATCGCCTGGGCCGGCGACGAGCTGAAATCTCGCTTTGGCGTGACCGTGGTTCACGTGCGCCTGAAAGACACGGCCGAAGCGGTGACGCGCGTCATCGCCGAAAAGACCGCCGGGCGCCACAGCGACGGCACGGTGGACCTGGTGTGGATCAACGGGCCGAATTTCCTGGCGATGAAACAACAAGGCCTGCTGTACGGGCCGGTCACGCCGCAGCTGCCGAACACGCGCTTCGTCGACACGACGACGAAGCGTTCCAACGTCGTCGATTTCACGACACCCGTGGAGGGCTTTGCCGTTCCGTGGCGCCTGGCGCAAATCGTCTTCATTTACGACAGCGCGCGAATCCGCGAGGCGAAAGACGTTCCGCGCTCGGCCACCGAGATGCTCTCCTGGGCGCGCCAGAACCCGGGCAGGCTGACGCACCCCAATCCGAGCAACTTCCTCGGCGCGACGTTTCTGAAGCAAATGCTTTATGAGCTCGTGCCCGATGTGGCCGTGTTCCAGCAAGCCGCGACCGACGAGAGCTTTGCGCGCACCGTGGCGCCGCTCTGGCCCTGGTACGACGCGCTGCGCCCGCTGCTCTGGCGCAAAGGCCAGCAGTTCCCGGAAAACGGCGCGGCGCAGCGCCAGTTGCTGAACGACGGCGAGATCGACATCACGCTGTCGTTCACACCCGCCGAAGCCGCGGTCTCGGTGCTCTCGGGCAAGTTGCCCGAGAGTGTGCGCACCTTCACCTTGAGCAAGGGCAGCATCGGCAACACGAGTTTTGTTGCCGTCCCCTTCAACTCGCGCGCCAAGGAAGGCGCGATGCTGCTCGCCAACTTCCTGATCGAACCCGCGACACAGGCGCGCGCCCAAGACGTGGCGCAGATCGGCAGCCTGAACGTGCTCGACGCCGCGAAACTCAGCGCCGCGCAGCGCGCCTTGTTCGATGCCCTCACGCCGAGCCCCGCGTTGCCCAGCGCGGCCGATCTGGGCCGGCCGCAGCTCGAGCCGCATGCGTCGTGGATGACGCGCCTCACTGCCGAGTGGCAGCGGCGTTACAGCCACTAGTCGTAACGAATTCAAAGTCCAAGAGCCCGAGAACCCGCCGCGGCGCACTCTCCCCATGGCTTTGCTGCGCTTCGCGCCGCTGCTCACGGTTGCGGCATTCGCCGGGCCCATCGTCGCCGGGCTCGCGGGCACCTTGTTGCCTGCGTTTGGCGTATTGCCGGCGATCGGTGGCGATGCGCTGAGCTTGATCGGTTGGCGCGAGTTGTTGCGCTTTCCCGGGTTTGCGACGAGCCTGGAGCTCACGCTCGTGACGGGTTGGCTCGCCACCGTGCTCGCCGTGCTCATTGCGTTTGCGCTGGGCGCAGCGCTGCATCATCTGCCACTGCTGCGGCGCCTGGGGAGTTTTCTCGCGCCGCTGCTCGCGATGCCGCATTCCGCGATCGCGATCGGCTTTGCGTTTCTCATCACGCCGTCGGGTTGGCTCGTGCGCCTCGTTTCGCCGGGCTTGACGGGCTGGACGATTCCGCCCGACATCGGCACGGTGGGCGACGCCTCGGGTTGGCCGGTGGTGGCGTGTCTTCTGCTGAAGGAAGTGCCCTACCTGATGCTGATGCTGCTCGGCGCGCTGAACCAGGTTCCGGCGAAAGCGCATACCGATGCCGCACGCGCGCTCGGCTATTCACCCGCGCTCGCCTTCCTCAAGGTCGTGCTGCCGCAGGTCTATCCACAGATGCGCCTGCCGTTGCTCGCGGTGTTGGCGTTTTCGCTGTCGGTCGTCGACGTTGCGCTGATCGTCGGCCCGGGGAATCCGCCGACGCTGGCGGTGCTCGCGGTGCGCTGGTTCAGCGACCCGGATGTGCGGCTCTACTTTCAGGCGGCTGCGGCGGCGACGCTGCTGCTGCTCCTTGTTGCGGCGTCCATCCTCGCCTGGCTCGGGCTCGAGCGCATCGTCGCGCAGGCCGGGCAGCGCTGGGTGGTTCGCGGCGCACGCGGCGACGCCGCGCCGGTTGCGGCGATTGGCAGTGCCGCGGGCGGCGTGCTTTTTGGATTGGCGATCGCATCGCTGCTGGGCATGGCGCTGTGGTCGTTCGCGT
Source organism: Burkholderiaceae bacterium (assembly GCA_040081145.1). Lineage (GTDB taxonomy): Bacteria > Pseudomonadota > Gammaproteobacteria > Burkholderiales > Burkholderiaceae_C > JAEMQF01. The sequence continues at coordinate 711 of JBEBHW010000206.1, read as the reverse complement.
CGCGCTGGCGCTTCCCGGACAGCCTGCCACCCGCGCTGACGCTCAACAACTGGGCGCAGCAACTCGGCGACTTGCAACGCCCTGCGCTCACGACGCTGGGCGTGGGCGTGGCGGCCACCGGTATCGCGCTGGCCCTCGCGCTCGCCTGCCTGGAAAACGAAGCGGGGCGCCGCATGCCGAGCCGCACCGGCCGCGCCGCCAAGACGCAAGGCCTGGTTTCGCAGCGCAGCCTGGCGCTGCTCTATGTCCCCTTGCTGGTGCCGCAAGTCGCGTTCTTGTTCGGCGCGCAAGTGCTGCTCATTCGCTCCGGCCTGGACGCAACGCTGTTCGCCGTGGTCTGGGCGCACCTGGTCTTCGTGCTGCCCTACCTGTTCCTCTCGCTCGCCGATCCGTGGCGCGCGTTTGATTCGCGCTATTCGCGCACCGCGCTGAGCCTGGGCGCGTCGCGCTGGCGGGTGTTCTGGCGCATCAAATTGCCTATCCTGCTCAAGCCCACGCTGATCGCCTGTGCGATCGGGTTTGCCGTGAGCGCCGGCCTCTATTTGCCCACGCTGTTCGCCGGCAGCGGCCGGGTGGCGACGCTGACGACGGAAGCCGTCACGCTCTCCGCCGGCGCGGACCGGCGCGTCATCGCCACCTGGGCGGTGCTGCAGGCTGCGTTTCCGTTCGCTGTGTTCTGGTGCGCTGCGTGGTTGCCGCGCTTGTTGTATG
>JBEBHW010000205.1:0-6341 GCA_040081145.1 Burkholderiaceae bacterium | reverse complement strand
GCCGCGGCCGAGGCGAAGGGCCGCGCCTTGTTCGTCAAGGTCGACAGCGACGCCAGCCCGGCCACTGCCGCGCGCTTCGCGGTGCGCAGCATTCCCACCGTGGTGCGCCTGAACCGAGGTACCGAGGTCGAGCGCTTCAGCGGCGTGCGCGGCAGCGCCGATCTGGTTCGGTTTGCGCTCGGCTGAGGCGGCCGGCCGGACTCGCCGAGCCCGCCGCCCGCGCGCTCGGCGCCAGATCACGCCGAAGATGCTGGCGCAGGAGCTCACCCAGGAAGAGTGAACCCGCTTCGCCCCTGCGGGCACCTGAGTCGGCTCGATTGTTGACGCGGCGAAGGACCCAGCCCACGCCCGTCACGCGCCGGTCTGCCGGCCCGCGGGTCTGACGTCCGAGCAGGCGCGTCGCGGCAAAGCCGAGCGAGGTGTCGCTCGCGATGAGCGCGAACATCAGCGCGCCCAAACCAATGAACGCACCGGCGAGCACCCCGAGCAGCGACAGGGTCAGCAACGGAAGGCGCGCCTTGACGACGCAGAACTCATTCACGCGCCGCGCGATTTCCTTGGGCGCGTAAGCGTCCATGCCGTGAATGTCGGAGGTCGCCCCAGGCCAAAGTGGCGGGTCGTTTGGGTTCAAGTGGCGCGCCGCCCGCCGCAGTCGTCGCGACCCGTGTCAGGCTGCGCGTGAGCCCATGCCGGCGGCGCGTCGGGCGTGCGGGCGAGCCGCGCGCGCAGGCGGTCTGCGCGCACGGCCTCGCTCGGCCACACCGATCTCCCTTTTCAGGTTGACCTTGCGGGGGTTGCGTGTCGGCTGCGCCGTGGTGTTCGCCATGTTGAACGTTCCATGTGAGTCGATACCATGTCTCCAATTTCGCATCAAGTCGACGCTTCAGGGCTTGCGCTTGCGCAATCGGGTGCGCGCTGTTGTGCGCGAGCCGCCAGCGCATGAACTCTCGAACGCCGGGGTTGCCGTGCGCTTGCATTGAGCCCGCTCAATGGACGCACCCACCCCCGCACCCTGCGCGCTGCCCGAAGGCGTGGCGGCCGCGCGGCAGCACCGGGATCGACCTGCCGCGTGGTGTGGACTTGCGGTGGCTCAAACCACGTCCGGGTGCCGCGCCTAGCATGCCGTGGATCGATGCGAATGCCCATTTCCCGGAGGCTTTCGCGCCTCAACGCTTTGCGGCGACCGGGCGCCGCGCAAAGGACTGAATCATGAAGACCGATGCACAACTGAAGAAGGACGTGACGGCGGAACTCGAGTGGGACCCGTCGATCAACGCGAGCCATGTCGGCGTCACGGCGACCGACGGTGTGGTCACGCTGACCGGCCACCTCAACACCTTTGCAGAGAAGTACGCGATCGAGCGCGCCGCGCAGCGCGTGCAGGGCGTGAAGGCGATTGCGATGGAACTCGACGTGAAACTCGAACCCGGCCACAAGCGCAGCGACTCGGAGATTGCCGGCGCGGTGGACTCGGCGCTGCTGTGGCACGCGCTGGTTCCGGCGGAGCGCCTCCAAGTCAAGGTAGAAAAAGGCTGGGTCACGCTGAAGGGTGAAGTCGACTGGGAGTACCAGCGCCAAAACGCCGAGAAGGCGGTGCGCCCGCTGACCGGCGTGGTAGGGATCAGCAATACGATCACGCTGAAGCCCTCGGTCACGCCGGCCAAGGTGGCCGACCGGATTCGCGACGCGATGGCACGCCACGCCGAGCGCGAAGCCAAGCACATCGAAGTCATGGTCAGCGGCTCGGCAGTGACCCTGCGCGGCGCGGTCGATTCATGGGCCGAGCGCAACGCCGCTTTCGGTGCGGCATGGTCGGCGCCGGGCGTGCTGAGCGTCGTCAATGAAATCCGCGTGCAGTCTTGATCAACCCTCTGAGGAGTCACCATGGAAACCACCCCCTCCCCCGTCGCCACTGCCGATCAAAGCGCGCGCGACCGCCTGGCGCACAGCCTGCAGCAAATGGTCGACGAAGCCGAACATCTGCTGAAAAACGCCCAGCGCACGGGCAGCGAACAGTTCAACGCGGCGCGCGACAAATTCGAGTCGCAATTGCGCAGCGCGAAGGCCGAGCTGCACCATCTGGAGCAGAGCGCGCTGGACAACGCCAAGCGTGCCGTGCACGCCACCGACCACGCCGTGCATGAGCACCCCTACACGGCGATGGGCATCGCCGCGGGAATGGGCCTGCTGGTCGGCATGCTCGTCGCGCGGCGTTAGCGCGTTCGCGCCAGCCCGGTCAATGGACACCGCGCCGCACCTTGGCCTGCTGGGCTCGGCACGCGCGGTGCTGGCCGGCTTGGTGGAGATCGGCCATACGCGGCTTCAGCTCGCGAGCACTGAGTTCGAAGAGGAACGGCTGCGCATCGCGCAGCTGCTGCTCTACGCGACCGCGGCGTTGTTCTTTCTCGGCCTGGGCCTGGTGCTGTTCGCGCTGTGGCTCGTGCTGCTGTTCTGGGACAGTCATCGGGTCTTCGTGCTCGGCGCCGAAACGACACTGATTCTCTCGATCGGCGCGGCGCTGGCCGGCGTTTGGCGGCACAAGGCGCGCACCAAACCGCGCTTTCTCGGCACCACATTGACCGAGCTGCAGCGCGACCGCGAGGCGCTGCAGACCGGCACAGCGCCCCCGCCATGACGAATGCGCAGTACCGAACCCTTCTTGCGGCGCGCCGCGAGCGCCTGGTGCAGCGCGCGCAGTGCCAGCGCCGGCAGCTCGCCCAAAGCGCGCTGCCCCTGGTGCGTGCCGCGGCCTGGGTGGAACGCGGCTTTGGCGTGTGGCGAACTCTGCAAGACAGGCCTTGGCTGGTGCTCGCCCTCGCCGCCGCGTTGACGCTGTGGCGCCCGCGACGCGTGCTGCGCGCCCTGCCCGTCTTGCTCGCGTTGTGGCGCGCCGGAGCGAAGCTCTCAGTTCTGCGCTGAGCGCCCTCAGGGGCCGATCAAACGTGGCCGTGCCGGCGCAGTTGCGACCTGAGCGCGTCGATCTCGTCGAGCAGGTCGAGCACGAGTGCCGCGGCGGCGGCGTTCAATTCCAGATCGCGCGTCAGGCGCGTGGCGGCGCGCGCACGCGGCAAGCTGGACCCGCCGAAGCGCCAGACCTCCGGCCGATCGCCGCTCGTGGGCAGCACGCCTTCCTGGACCAGCGCCACCAACTGATCGCTGTCGGCTCCGCACAGCCGGCACAGCTCGTCCAGCGTGAACTGGACCTCTTCTTCGACGAGCACGGCCTGGACCGTCACGCGGTGGATCTCACTCATCATCCTGCCTCCGTGGAGCGGCGCGCATCGAAGTCGCCGAAGGTCTTGGCCAGCGCGCCCCACGCTTCCTTGGCCTGAGGCGTGTCGGCGCTCGGCAATGCGATCGACAAGACGGCGTACAGGTCACCGGGGGGCGTGCTGGGAATCCCCTTGCCGCGCAGGCGCAGTTTGCGCCCGGCCTTAGAGCCCGCCGGCACCGCCAGCTCGACGCTGCCGTCGGGCGTGGCCAGGTCGACGGTTGCGCCGAGCGCGGCCTCCCAGGGCGCCAGAGGCAGATCCGCGTAGACGTCGCGGCCGTCGACGCGAAACCGCGGGTCCGGCGCGAAGCCGACTTCGAGGTACAAGTCACCTGCGGCTGCGTCGCCTTGCCCCGCGCCGCCCTGGCCGGCCAAGCGCAGGTGCTGCCCGTTGCGAATCCCCTTGGGGATGTTGACGTCCAACTGCCGCTCGACGAGCGTCACGCGTCCGGCGGCGTCGAGTTGCGGGACGCGCAGCGAAATCGTGCGTTGCGCGCCCCGGTACGCGTCAATCAGGTCGATCTGCACCTTCGCATGGTGGTCGCCGCCTGGACCGTGCGGCGCGCCACGCGCGCCGCGCAAACCCGCGCCGTGCCGCCCGAACAGCGCTTCGAAGAACTCACTGTGGCTCAAGGAATCGGGGCCGGCGCCGGAGTCGCCGCCGCTGAATTCGAAGCCGCTGTCCCAACCCGGCGGCGGTCTGAACTCCTGCCCGCGCGCGTGGCGTTTGCCCACGTCGTCGTAAGCGGCGCGCTTCTCGGCGTCGCCCAGCGCCTCGTAGGCCTCGGCAATCTCCTTGAAGCGCGCTTCGGCGTCGGGCTCCTTGCTCACGTCAGGGTGGTACTTGCGCGCCAGCTTGCGGTACGCGCGCTTGACCTCGTCCTGAGTGGCGGAGCGCTCGACGCCGAGCGTTGCGTAGTAGTCTTTGAATTCCATGAGGCCTTCCGCATCCCTGCGACACGGTAGACCGCGCCGCTTCGCTGGAGCTTGAGCGAGGTCAAAGCGCAGGATTTGTCGCTCTGACTCCTTGTGGTTTTGCGAACGCCTCAGCACCGCTTGGATTTCGCGGTGGCTGGCCGAATCGCCTCGCCCAACGTGGTGCCATGTCGCGTCGCGCCGCTTGCGCCAGGTCAAACACCCCCGGCAGGCACGCGATCACCATAACGCCGTGGCGCACCAAGTTCTTCGACCCCTTGACTGAATACACGGCCCTCACGGCGGTGACCGCACTGTCGCACCATGCCGGGCCGGTCTGTTTTAAAGGAGCACTCGTGTTCAAACACCTCTTGATTCCCGTTGACGGCACTGACCTCGCCGAGCGAGCCATTCAAGCCGGGATCGACCTGGCCAAGCAGCTCGACGCGAGCATCACGGCGTTCATCGCCGAACCGCCGGCGCCGGCGCCGGCGCCCGGGCGCGGCGCGTTGCGCTATGCGCGCGACTTGGAGCTGTACAACCACGACGTCGCCGAACACGCGCAAGGCGTGCTCGGCAGCTTCAAGCGCCGGGCCGCCGACGCCGGCGTACCGTTGAACGGTGTGCACACCCAGACGCACCGCATCGACGAAGCCATTGCCGACGCGGCGCGCGAACACGGCTGCGACATGATCGTGATGGCCACCCACGGGCGCGGCGTGTTCGGCGAAATACTGTTCGGCTCGCGCACGAAAGGCGTGATGGCGCTGAGCAAGCTGCCACTGCTCGTCTTGCACTGATTTCCGGCGACAACCATGGTCATCCAAGCACTCTCTGCCGATTTCGCGACACTGCGCGAGCAGCTGCGCGCCCGCGCGACAAGCTTGCGCGCCGACGTGCAACAGCACCGCGAGCAGCTCGTCGAGCCGGCTGCCGCCACGGGCAACACTTTCATCGCCGGCGCAGAAGGCGCAGCAGCGGATGCCGACGACGAACGCGAGGTGGCGCTGCTCAGCCGCGCGCAGCAGGAGCTCGACGCAGTGAACGCCGCGTTGCAGCGTCTGGACAGCGGCAGCTTCGGCACCTGCACGCGCTGCGCAGCAACTATCCAACTGGCGCGCTTGCAGGCGCTTCCCGAGGCGCAGTTGTGCCTCAATTGCCAGCGCGCTGCAGAGCGCCCGTGACCCGACGCGGCGCGCTCGAGGCCGTGTCGACGCGCTGGTGCTGTGCACTGCGTGTTTCCATCAGGGCAATGCGCGATCGACGCTGCACGCTCCTGCCAGCCGCACCAGACTTTCTTTCTAGATCAACAGCTTAGAGATTTCGGTCTCTAGGCTGTTTTTCTTTGCTGGGGGACCGGCAAGGGACTGCATCACCGCCACGTCGATCCTGCCGGTCGGTCTGGCCTTGCCGCAGCCGATGGTGCCCACCACGTCAGGGCCAACGCCCAGAAAGGACTGCAGCCGTTCCTTCCACTGCCTGAGCAACTCGGTGCGATGGACCAGGACCAGGGTGTTCACGCCACGGCTGGCGATCAGAGCAGCCGCGGTGACTGTCTTGCCAAACGCCGTCGGCGCGCACAGCACGCCGGTGTCATGCTTCAGCATCGCCTTGGCGGCGGCGTGTTGGTCGGGTCGCAGCGTTCCCACAAAATCGACCGCGAGCGGTTCGCCCGCTGACCGTTCGTCCCGCAGGTCGCAGCGAATGCCATGGTCCCGCAGCAGTTGTTGCACAGCCTCCAGGCACCCACGAGGCAGGCCGATGTGCTGGGGGAAGTTCTCGGCGCAGCCGATGACGCGCGGCTTGTCCCACACCGGCATGCGCATGGCTTGCGCACGGTAGAACTCCGGGTTCTGGAAGGCGGCCAGACGCACCAGGCGGTTCGCCAGTGACTGCGGCAGCGGTCCCTTCTCGACATACACCAGGTCGGCCTGGGTCACCGACACGGACTCCGGCATCGGGCCGGTCAATCGCTGGTTGGCCGACGGACGTGGCTTCCACGGTTCGAGCGAGTCTTCGTCGGCCACGAACGTCACATCGAGCGGATGTGCGCCACCGGTGGCGCGAAGAATCGTGGGCTCGATGTCGTGCGGCTCCATCGGCGTGATGGACGTCAAGAAGGCCCACTGATCCGGAAACGGTTGAAGTGCTTCAT
>JBEBHW010000204.1:0-6373 GCA_040081145.1 Burkholderiaceae bacterium | reverse complement strand
GCCGCCGTTCAGAAGCGCTACGGCGTCTCGCTCTCCGACGCGGAGAAAAAGATTCTCGACCACACGAACACCGACACCTTCAAGGCAGCTCGTAACTTCGGCGATCGAGTGTCGCGCGACAAATCGTTCCTGAATTCGCTCGCATCCGAAGGGCAAAGCGGCATCAGCTTGTCGTCGTCCTTGGTGCAGACGGCCAATCGCACGGAAGCCGCGGAACGCCGATTCAGCGAGGCGGTGTCGCGTTCCGAGGAAACACGGAGGGCTTTCGAAAAGGGCGAAACCATTTCCCGCGACTTGGCTCTGGATCCGGCCTACGTGAACGAGGTGATGAACTATGAACGAGCCGCCGCTCAATACGGAGCCAACACGCAAAGTCTGGCGGCGTACTTCTCTTCGAGGCTCGGGAACTACTCGCTCAACCCGACACCGCGATCCGACAGCAGCGCGGTTCCGCTCACGTTCAATGGGGTGAGAGAGGCCCACACGCGGCAAGACTCCGACCCTGCGTTCAACGCCGACATTGACCGCATCAAGGCTGCCAGTGACAGCGATGTAGGAACCCGAACCATTGCTTCACCACCCGTTCCTCCACAAGCTGGCTCACCAGGTCTCCCTGCGATGCCGGCCTCATCCACCATGCGCGCCGACGCGCCGGTTCACCTGCGTGATCCCACGGGTTTCCGGGCGGATATCGAGAGGCGAGGCGCTGCCCAAACTCAAGGCACCGACGCCTCGTACCAAAACTATGACGCTCGCCATGAGGTCGAGCGAAAACCCGACGGCGGTGTCACGACCCGTCGGTCGCTGGTGGGCACTTCGGCGAGGAACCTGAAGCGGGACGGTGAGGCTGCTTACGCCAATGCCGGCGATGCCAGCGATGCCGCCCTCCGAGAAATGGCTGCGGCCAGGGAAAGAGCTGCGGCGAGCCCTCGTCAAAAGGCGATCGATGCAACTCCGGAGGTGCCGACCATGACACCGAAAGCGGGCCGCAGGCCGCGTGACCAATAGCGTTTGCGTGGGGCTCCTGCCCCCGGCGTTTCGGCGAACGGTGCACGTGCACTACGGCTATCGCTTCGGCCAACTGTCTGGAGCCCTCCAACTTGGGTCGTCGATTGAACGCGTGAACTCGTCGAACTCGACGGCATTCATCTCGTCCGGGCCCAGGCTATTGCTCCCTGCCAGGAGCCTCAACAAGAACACAAACACGTACGCCAACGCGACCACACCGAGCAAGATCATGAATCCACCGAGCACCTCGGAGGACCGCCCATTGGCTTCTTCCGATGCCTTCGCCACGTGAGCCGAAACTGCCAGCGCCAGCATCACGAACCCCTTGAGAAATGAGTCCATCGTCGTTCCCCTTCGTCTGGCTGCGCCTCATTGTTCGAGCGAGGATCGACATCGTACGGCAGCTCGGGCGCCAACGGCTACATGACCGTCGCATTCGCCCCGAGCCCTCCACTTCCTGCCCCGTCAGCCTCGCCATTTCTGCTGGCCGCTCGCCCCAGAGACTTCTATCGTCTTGATCGCCCATCTTCAGCGCATCCGCGCCGGGAGCGATCATGTCCAGCGAAGCCACTTCCAGCCAGACCCCGCTGTCGCCGACCACCTCAAGCGACCCAACCCAGGCCGGCGTGCTGCTCGAACTCGTGCGCGAAATGCGCGGCCAGCGCGAATCTTTCGACGAGGCCCAAAAACTGGCCGCAGCCGAGCGCAAGTCGGAGCGTCGCTGGCGCATGCTCTTCCAGGCGTTGGTGTTCGGCTTCCCCGTCGTGCTGGGTGCCTTGTACTTCCTGTTCTTCCTCAGCTCAGCCGGTTTCCGTTGGGGCCCATTCGGTGACGTGGTGGGCGTCGTCAGGATCGAAGGTCCGATCGCCGCCAATGAACGCGCATCCGCGGAAGCAATCGTTCCACTGCTGGAAAAAGCCTTCGCCAACCCGAACGTCAAGGCCGTCGTCCTGTCCATCGACAGCCCCGGCGGCGCGCCGGTCGAGGCCGAGCGCATCTACTCCGCCATCGGCTCGCTGAAGAGGAAGCACCGGAAGCCTGTGGTGGCCGTGATCAACAACATTGGCGCCAGCGCCGCCTTCCTGATCGCCCTGCACGCCGACAAGATCGTCGCCGGCAAGTACTCCCTGGTCGGTTCCATCGGCGCGATCATGGCCCCTTGGCAACTGGACCGCGCGATCGCGAAGTTCGGTGTGACGCAGCGCGTCTACGCCTCAGGCAAGCTCAAGTCGTTCCTGAACCCGTTCACACCGATTTCCCCGGACGTCGAACTGAAGGCACAGAAGCTCGTCGACCAGCTGGGAACCTTCTTCCTCGACGAGGTCAAGGCCGCGCGAGGCACGAGCCTCAAACAGGGAGCTGACGTTGCCACCGGTGAAGTGTGGCCCGGTCCCGAGGCCAAGGATCTCGGACTGGTCGATTCCGTCAGCACCTTGGACGAATACGTGGCTGCGACGTGGGGAATCCGGACCTACGATTTCGGGCCCAATGCCCAAGGCCTGCAGCTGCTGAACCGTACCCTGCAGGACGCTCTGGTCGGTTCCATCCAGCGCATGACTTCCGCCGTTCCTGCTGTCCAATAGGCGCACGCGCGACGCCTGAATCGGCGTGCCAATAGCCCACAAACCGCGCGTCTGACGATGGCACGGCGGCGATGCAAGGATACGATCCTCTGTGCGCCAACGGCATCTTGACTTTGGCGTGGGCCCCTACGGCGAAAGACCGCTGTCGCGCCCTATGCGGACATCCGCTGCTGCCTTCGAGTACTGCTGCGACGGGCGCTCAACGGCTCAACGACCCAAAGCCGTCTGGCTTCGGCCCCCAGATCGTTCGCCAGGAAGCCGCCCTTCGATGCGTGATGCTCGCGCCGACCGATCGCTGCTACACCCGATGTGAGGTTGAGAAGCGCGGAGCTTCTTAAGGATGGCTGCTGCCGTCGCGGCCCCTGATCGTGGGCTTCCCTGAGTAGTTTCCAATCCAAGTCCAAGCATCATCCTTGTGATGATCAGCGCGAGTCAGCGACGGGCAATGTCGGGTTGGTCGATCAAGAAATCGTCGAGCATATGCTGCAGGGTGGCAAGTCACAGCCATACGGCGATTCGGCGAGAAAGTGACGCAGCTGGATTTGCTTCCGCACCACTTCTTCCGACTGGCGGGCCTGGAACCCGAAGTGCGTGGTGCCGTAGGCTGCCGCGCAGACAATGACCAGGCCGACCAGGCTCTGCAGGGCCAGCCAGTACGACAACCGGCCCCCAAGCGGCCCGATGCGGCTGCGGCTCATTCGTCCCGCAGTTCCATCACGTAGCCCATGCCGCGCACCGTGTGCAGCAACGTGCGCTCGAAAGGCGCGTCGAGCTTGCTGCGCAGGCGGCGGATGGCGACGTCAATGACGTTGGTCGCGCTGTCGAAGTTCATGTTCCACACCTGCTCGGCGATCTCGGTGCGCGAGAGCACCTCACCCTGCCGGCGCAGGAACAGCGCGAGCAGACCAAATTCTTGCGCCGTGAGTTCGAGCCTGTGGCCGGCACGGACCGCCTTGCGGCGGATCAGGTCTACCTCGACATCTGCCAACCCGAGCATGGTCGCGCTGTCGGTTGTGCGCGTCGGGCGCGCGCGGCGCAGCAGCACGTGGATGCGCGCCAGCAACTCCGAGAACGCGAACGGCTTGACGACGTAGTCATCGGCGCCACTCTTCAGGCCACGCACCCGGTCTTCGACGCGCACACGGGCAGTGAGCATCAGCACTGGCGTCTGCTTGCTCTGTCGCAGCGCGGCGAGCAGGCCCAGGCCGTCGATTCCCGGCAGCTTGCCGTCAAGCACGAGCAGTTCGTAGTCGAATTCCATCGCGAGGTGAAGTCCGTCGACTCCGTTGTAAGCGACGTCCACAACGAAGCCTTCCTCCGTTAGTCCTTTGCGCAGGTAGTTGGCCAACTTGACCTCGTCCTCGATCACCAGCAGCTTCATCCGCGGAGGGCCCCGGCGTGGCAGTACGACCAACCTGTCAGAACGGTCATCCGTTGGACTAGTTTCTGTTGGTTCGCGGTTTTTAGACTGGCGCTCATGCCGTCAGGCATCCCGCAGCAGGTTGCTTGCGGGGAACTTCCCAGCAAAGGAATAGACACCATGCGCTTTAACAAGTTGGCTATCACCGCCGCCGTCATCTCCACCATCGCACTGCCCGGGCTGTCGCAGGCCACGTCGATCTACCACGCTGCGAACGGCGAGGTCGGGTTCACGTACCACCCGGATCACGCTACAAATGCCAAGTCGCGCGCTGAGGTAATCGCCGAACTCGAGACCGCGCGCACGGACGGAACGCTGGCGCTGCTCCTGCGCGGTGCGCCCTTGCCGATCAAAAACGCCGGCCCCGCCAAGACGCGCCAGCAAGTCACCGACGAGATGCGCATCGAGTCGCCCGAACAGCGCAGGGCCCGCCTGGGCTGGAACTGACCACCGGCGCGGCTGAAGAGCCGGCCTCGTCAGTAGCGGTGTTGCTGGCTCTTGGCGGGGCCACCTCGCCGCTTGCGCTTGGTGGCGCATTGACACTTCGCCAGCCGCTGTTTGAGGTGTTGGCTGTAGCTCCGTTCCGGCGCGGGTGGCGCAGGTGGGTGCCGCGTGCGCCAATACCTGTAGACGAGCCACGCTGCCAAACCGGCAACAAGTAGGCCAAGCCAGATCCAGGTCAACGTGTAGGCCAGATTCGAGTCGGGTAGGTGCTTGCGCATGCCAGGTTCTCCTGCCAGGCTTGCAGGAGCGGGGTGCCCACAGTCGGCCACCGCCCATGCCGTCACTCCTCATCCGAAACCAGCCACGAGCCGCAGATGCACCACGGTGCGCTTCTGGAGCCCGAACGGCCCGAGCGTGGACACCGGTGCTGCCCGATCGAGCAGCGCATGAGGTCCGGCGATGTGCCACGCCGATCCATGCCAATCCCTCAAGCGCGCATGTCGAGGTCGGCAATGAGCTTGGAAGACATGGCCCTGGACCGAGATCCTTCCGGCGACCCTTCTTCCCAACGGAACTCGCCACCCCAGCTCCAGAACCATCCGACCAACTCGACGAATCGAACTTCGCCCGCCGCGCCGGCGACTACATGTTGCACTGAACGGCCGTCCCACTCGACGCTCAAGCGATGTTCTCCGGGTTTGAGCCGGACACGAACCAGCGATTCGGGAATGGTCGTGACTCGCGTGCGCGCGTCGAGGGAAACGACAGCTGGATCACGCGTATCGCCCCAACGCCTGCGCACCACGTACAGCGTCAGCGCGTCGGCGCTGGCCTCGAAACGCTTGGCGTCGGCCTCGACGGTCGGTGGCGGCACGGGCTGTGGTGTGCAGGTCAGCTTGTTGCGCGGCCGCCTTCCGATGCTGTAGCAGTACGTGCCGTCGGGGTTGACGGGTTGAAGCGGTTTGCTCATGCAGCCGCTCAGCGGAACCAGCGCGGCACCGAGCAAGCCCAGGGCAACGGTTCGACGATTGTTCATGATGCAGTCCTTTGCAGTTACGAGGTGGTGGGCCGTCGTCGGCATGTCCAATGGAAGACGTTTCGCGACGCGCTTCCGCACTACTTGAGAGTGAACCGGGCCGAGACCGCGGGCTTGCCGTTGAGGGCCACTTCGGCCAGTACCTTGGTGCCTGGAGCCAGCTTGAACGTGCCCTTGGCCTCGAGTTTGTCGCCCACCAGTGCGAGCGGCGCTTCGGTCTTCTCGCTGCCATTGAACACGGTGAGCTTGCCGCTGCCGCTGCTGAGTTTCATCGGCTTGCCGTGGTCGCTCACGTGAATGAGCATCAGGTTGGGCTTGGCGACGAGTTCGAGGTCGCCGACCTTGGTCTCGACGACGATGCCGCCGTGCTTGGGCACATGGTCGTCGACGGCGGCGGCGGGCGTGGCGAGGGTCAATGCAACGAGCAGGGGCAGGATGTATCGGTTCATGGCTTCACCTTTCTTGGGGTTGGGAGGGACTTGAATGGAGCGATCAGTGCACGGGGACCGCGCGGGCAATGTCGGTCACGGTGATCCAGCCCGCGATGGCCTGGCCGGTGCGGGCGGCTGCGTGCAATGCGGCGACGATTTCGTCGACCTCGCTGTCCTCGCACAGCAGCTCGAGCTTGTATTCGTTGACCACCTCGTCGCCCAGGTCCATCGAGTAGTGCTTCTCGTCGCTGTCCAGCGGCATCAGCGAACCTTTCACGACATAGACGGCCAGGTTGTGGCGCCGCTCCGCACGCGCGGCACTCCACGACGGGCAGGCTTTCAATGCCGCGATCACGTCGGCGATGCGGGTGCGATGAACATAGGCCTTGATTTCCTTCATGGCGTTTCCTCGGTCAATTGCGGGGGAAGGGGTGGCGGAGGTGGTGGGGCA
>JBEBHW010000203.1:0-6392 GCA_040081145.1 Burkholderiaceae bacterium | reverse complement strand
GCTTCGCGGTGGTGATGCGGGTTGTCGAGCTTGCGCAGCACCTCGCGTGCCTTCACTCCCGCGTCGACATACCAGGCGCGCTGCGCGGCGGGCAGCTCCGACAGAAACGCTTCGCCCCAGGCGTGAATGTCGGCGATCACCGCGTCCATCACGCCCGCCTCGAACACACCCGGCACGGTGAGGTGGCCGACGTGCCGGAAGTGGGCGATGTCGGCATCGGTCAGGCCGATGCGTGCGGACCGGCTTCCGATTTGAATCTTAGTCTCCATCTGGTGAATTACTGTACGGCCCACCTCCAGCGGCGTCAAGCCTCGCAGGAGACAGCAGCCCTCGCGCTTGACGCACTACGGGCTCCCGGCTAGCATGATTTATCACCACTCGGTTAACTGTGCAATGGCGGCATCGCCCCGGATCAAGACCACCGTCGTCGGCTCGTACCCCGTGCCCGATTGGCTCGTCGCCAACCCCTCCGAACAGGCCTTGATCGACGCGACACGCGTCGTCATCGGCACGCAAGAGCAAGCCGGCGTCGACGTCGTGTGCGACGGTGAACTCTATCGCTTCGACATCAATCACCCCGAAACGAACGGCATGATCGAATACTTCGTGCGGCCCATGGACGGCATCACGCAGCGCTTTTCCTTCGACGACCTGATCGCGTACCGCAGCAAGAGCGGAATGAAGTTCCGCACGCGCCCGCCGGGCACCGTGATCGGCCCCATCGGCCACGGCAGCCTGGACCTGCCGCTCGCGTGCGCACGCGCCAAGGCGCTCGCGACGCACACCTTCAAGTTCACCGTCACCGGCCCGCACATGCTGGCCAAGACGCTGATCGACAAGCACTACGGCGACACCGCGGCGCTCGCGCACGCGATCGCCGACGCACTCGCGGCGCAGGTGAAGCACCTCGACGCCGACATCGTGCAGATCGACGAGGCCAATCTCCCGGGTCATCCGCATGAATGGCAATGGGCCGCATCGGCAATGAATCGCGTGCTCGACGCGGTGCGCGGCACGCCCGCGGTGCACCTGTGCTTCGGCAATTACGGCGGGCAGACGGTGCAGAAGGGCAGTTGGGACCAGCTCATGAATTACCTCAACGCGCTGCACGCCGACCACGTGGTGCTCGAGTGCGCGCACCGACCGCCTGAAGAGCTGCACGCCTTCAAAGAGCTCAGGCCCGAGATCGGCTTGGGCCTGGGCGTGGTCGACATCAAGGCGACCGATGTCGAAAGCGCGGATCAGGTGGCGCGCGCGATTGAACGTGCCGAGAAAGTCGTCGGCGCCGGGCGCGTGCGCTACATCCACCCCGACTGCGGCTTCTGGATGCTCAAGCGCTCGATTGCCGACGCAAAAATGCGCGCGTTGCGCCTCGGGCGCGACCGCTTCGAAGGAATCAGCGCCTGAGGGTGCAGGGATCACGACGATGTCCACGCTGCCAAAGTCATTCGAAGACGCGCAGGCCCTCGAGGCCTTCATGAGCGAGCCCACGCCGGGCCTGATCGCCGACCTCGCGCGCATCGACGGCGACATCATGGTGCTGGGCGTGGGCGGCAAGATGGGCCCGACGCTGGCGCGAATGGCGCGCCGCGCGGCGCCGGGCAAGCGCGTCATCGGCGTCGCGCGTTTCAGCGACCCGGCCCTCAAGGCCTCGCTCGAACGCCACGGCGTCGAGTGCATCGAGTGCGATCTGCTCGATCCGAAGGCGATTCAGCAGCTGCCCAACGTGGCACAGGGCGTGCGCAACCTCGTCTTCATGGCCGGCCACAAGTTCGGCGCCGCGGGCAACGCGTCGCTCACCTGGATGATGAACGTGGGCGTGCCGCTGCGCGTGGCCGATGCCTTCCGCGAAATGCGCATCGTCACCTTCTCCACCGCATGCGTCTACCCCTTTGTTGCCGTGGACGGCCCCGGCGCGAATGAACAGGTGGCCACCACGCCACCGCCCGGCGACTACGCCAACTCGTGCGTCGGCCGCGAACGCATGTTCGAGTACGCCTCGCGCACCTACGGCACGCCGGGGCGCTTCGTGCGCCTGTCGTACGCGATCGACATGCGCTACGGCGTGCTTTACGACGTCGCAAGCAGCGTCTTCGCCGGCACGCCGCTGGACCTGACGATGGGTTACGCCGACGTCATCTGGCAAGGCGACGCGAACGAACAGGCGCTGCGCCTGCTCGCGCACTGCACGACACCGGCGACGCCGATCAACGTGACCGGCCCACGCCACACGAGCGTGCGCTGGCTCGCTGCCGAGTTCGGCAAGCGTTTCAAGCGCGAACCCGTGCTCACGGGCGTTGAAGCAAAAACCGCTTGGTTAGAGGACACGACGCAGGCGCAAGCGCTGTTCGGGCCGCCGCGCGTGCCCATCGAGACGATGATCGACTGGGTCGCCGACTGGGTGCGGCGCGGTGGGCCGAGTCTGGGCAAGCCGACGCACTTTTCGACGCGGGATGGCAAGTACTGAGCCCGACCCGCCCGCGCCGATCGAAGCGCTGACGACGGCCGACCTTGCCGGTGCATTGCGCCTGTCGGAAGCGGCGCAATGGAACCAGAACGAAGCCGACTGGCGCGGCATGCTTGCACTGGGGCAAGGCTGGGCGATCCACGCCCCTGAGGCCTCCGGCGCCGCGCAACTCGCCGCGTCCACGGTGGTACTGCCTTACGGCGCATTCGCCTGGATCAGCATGGTTCTGGTGCTGCCCGAGTTTCGGCGCCGCGGCTACGCGACGCAGCTGCTGCGCCACGCGCTGGCCCACCTCGCGGCGCAGAGCCTGACCGCGGTCCTTGACGCCACGCCCGTGGGCCGTGCCGTGTACGCGAAAGAAGGCCTTTGCGACACCTGGGGCTTTGCGCGCTACCGCCGCGAACCTCGTGCGGCCGCGCCGGCCTCCGCAGCAAGCCCCGCGGTAACGCGACCCGTTCGCGACAGCGACTGGCCGGCGATCGCGGCACTGGACGCACCCGCGTTTGGCGCGGACCGTCAAGCGTTGCTGCGCAGTCTCGCTGCACGCCTGCCCGGCGCCGCGCGTGTGCTCGAAGCGAAGAACGGCCGCTTGCGCGGCTTCGTATTCGGCCGCGAGGGACGCGAAGCGAGCCAGATCGGGCCGCTGCTCGCTGACGACATGGCGAGCGCGCAAAACCTGCTTCACGACGTGCTCGGCACGATGACCGGGCCGGTGTTCATCGACCTGCTCGACCGCTGCACCGCACTGATGCCGTGGCTCGAGCAGCAGGGGTTCAGCGTGCAACGGCCGTTCACGCGCATGGTGCGCGGCGCGCTGAGCGCACCGGGCGACCCCTCGAAGATCGTCCTGGTTGCGGGGCCGGAACTCGGTTGACGCGCAACAGGCGCGTCCCGAGCACGCCGCCTACTTGGTCATCTTGACGGCGCGGTCCAGAAACTCGTTCGTGTAAGTCGTCTTCACGTCGAAGGGCTTGTCGATGCCGACGTAGTCGCGCACCAGCTCATAGTCCGCCGCCATTCGGCCGTCGTCGTGAATTCCCAGCGCCACGTCGCGCGCGTACTTGTCGCTCATGAGCTTTTCGACAAGGCTCCAGTTCGTCATTTCGTTGTCGAACTTGAGCGCGCCGTTCGCGTCGATCAGCGCCTGCACGCAGGGATTGGGTTCCTTCACGCACGCGGCAAAAGCGCGCTGCGTCACCTTGACGAACTTGTCGACGAGGGGACGGTTCGCCTTCAGGTACTCGGCGTTCACGATCACGGAGTTGCCGTAGGGGTTCAGGCCGGCGTCGCGCCACGCAAGAAAGCCCATGTCGTCGCCGAGTTCGCGCTGGAAGATGTGGTGGATGTTGTAGAACGAGGTCGTCACGTCGATCGACTTGCTCTTCAGCGCGGCGAGTTTCGAGTTCGCGTCGATGTTCACCCAAGTCACCGATTTCGGATCGAGCTTGTTCGCTTTGGCGAGCGCCGGCCACATGACGCGTGCGCCGTCGGCGGCCGGGTTGCCGATCTTCTTGCCGGCGAAGTCTTTCACGCCGGTGATTCCCGAACTCTTCAACCAGTACATGCCTTGCGGCGAGTTCGCGTAGACGTTGAACACCGCCACCGTATCGGCGCCCTTGCCTTTGGCGACGAGCACACCGCCCATGTCGGCCAGGCCGAACGGCGTGGCACCCGCGCCGACGCGCTGCGTCGACAGCGCCGAGCCCTTGCCGGGCTCCAGGTTCAGGTCGATTCCCGCCTGCGTGTACCAGCCGAGCTTCTTCGCGTAGTAGTAAGGCGCGTGGTCACCGCCGGGCACCCAGTTGAGGATGAAATCGACCTTCTGCTGGCCAAAAGCGGGAAGCGCGGCGAACGAGGCTGCGACACAAACACCGAGGATCAGACGTTTCGACATGGGGTTCTCCCGTAAATTCACCAACCAGTGATTTCGCGAGAAAAGTATAGGGCAGACGCTCGCAACCCCCGATGCTCAGCGTCGCCAAGCCCGTTAGAGTTTCCCCTATGCGACGCCATTGGTCCGACCTCTCCGCCGACATCCTGGCCCTGCTCCGCCAAGGCACGGTGATTCCGGCGCACCCGCTTGCGCTCAACGCCTCGCGCCGGCTCGACACGACGCGCCAGCGCGCGCTGACGCGCTATTACCTCGACGCCGGTGCCGGTGGGCTGGCGGTGGGCGTGCACAGCACCCAATTTGCGATTCGCGAGGTCGGCCTTTACGAGCCGGTGCTCGAACTCGCCGCTCGCACGGCGCGCGAGTGGACGAAGGCTCCGGCGTGCCTGATCGCCGGCCTGGCAGGCCGCACCACGCAGGCGTGCGCCGAAGCGCAAGTGGCGCTGGCGCATGGTTATCACGCCGGAATGCTGTCGCTCGCAGCGATGCGCGGCGCGTCGGTTGACGAGCTCATCGAGCACTGCACCGCGGTGGCAGCGGACATTCCGCTGGTGGGGTTCTACTTGCAACCCGCAGTGGGCGGCATCGAACTGCCAGCCGATTTCTGGCGCCGCTTTGCTGGCATCGACAACGTCATCGCGATCAAGATGGCGCCGTTCAACCGCTACCGCACGCTCGACGTGGTGCGCGGCGTCGTCGCGGCGCGCGCCGAAGACCGCGTCACGCTTTACACCGGCAACGACGACCACATCGTGCTGGACCTGCTCGTGCCGTACGCCGTACAGCGCGGCAGCGAACGGATTGAAGTGCGAATCCGCGGCGGGCTGCTCGGCCATTGGAGCGTCTGGGCGCACAGCGCCGTGCTCCAGTTGCAGCAAATCCACCGCGCCATCGCGGCCGGCCCCATCGCCCCGGCACTGCTCGCATTGGATTCGCGGGTCACCGACTGCAACGCCGCGTTCTTCGACGCAGCGAACAACTTCGCCGGTTGCATCGCCGGTTGCCACGAAGTGCTGCGCCGGCAAGGTCTGCTCGAAGGCATCTGGTGCCTGGACCCGAACGAAACCCTCTCGCCGGGCCAGCGCGAGGAAATCGACCGCGTCTGCAGCGAACACGCGGACCTCGCCGACGACGCCTTCGTCGCCGCGGGCCTCGCCCGATGGCTGGCGTGATGGCGCGCCTGACGCTCAGTCGCGCAACGAACACCTGAACCGCACACGCATGGACCGCTCCCACTCCAAGCTGCGCCACTACACGCTGGGGGTAACCGCACACCTGCTGCTGTTGCTCGCGTGGTACCTGTTCGTGCGCTTCAGCAATGTGCCCAAGTTCGTCATGCCCTCGCCCGGCGACACCTGGCGCGCGCTGCTGATTCCCGACTACGGCTGGTGGCCCAACATCGTCGTCACTGCGACCGAGATTTTCGGCGGCTACGCGCTGGCACTGCTGATCGGCGTATTGCTCGCTCTGCTCTTCACCTGGTCGAAAACGCTCGAATCGCTGATGCTGCCGCTGCTCGTCACGCTGAACATGATTCCCAAGGTGGCGCTGGGGCCGCTCATCATCGTCTGGTTCAAATACGGTGTGCTGCCCAATTCGATGATGGCGTTTTCGATTGCCGTGTTCCCCATCCTGCTGACCACGGCGCGGGGCCTGCGCGAAATCGAACCCGACCTGCTCGACCTGGTGCGCTCGCTGCGCGGCTCGCGCTGGCAGTTGTTCGCGAAGATCCAGCTGCCGGGCGCGCTGCCTTACGTGTTCTCCGGAATGAAAGTCGCGGCCATCCTCGCCGTGGCCGGCGCGATCGTCGGCGAATTTCTCGGCTCGGACCGTGGCCTGGGTTACCTGATGCTGCAAGTGCAGGTGACGCTGGACACGCCGGCAATGTTCATGGCGGTGGGCCTGATCACGCTGCTCGGCATGTTGCTCTACGGCTTCGTGATCCTGCTCGAGCATCTTCTGGTCGTGAAGGACGCGCGCGTGTCATGAACTCAGCCTCGATCAACTCCGGCAGCGCCGCGGCGCTTCCCTTCA
>JBEBHW010000202.1:0-6419 GCA_040081145.1 Burkholderiaceae bacterium | reverse complement strand
GAAACGATAGACGCCGACCAGATTGACGACATCATGAACGGCAGGCCGCCGCGCCCGCCCAAGGACTGGACCACACCGGCGAGCAAGGGCCCTGCGGCCGCGCCGCCGGTCAGCCCCGGGAGCGCCCCGGCGGCTGCCTGAGGCCGGCTGCGCCGGCTTCTCCCCTGGCCCGGTGGCCGGCGGTCTCACCTGCGTCCCGTGTCGTGATCTGGCAGACGTCGCGATACCGAATTGACCTGGCGCGGGTGCGCATCATGGGCGTCGTCAACATGACGCCGGATTCGTTTTTCGACGGCGGCCATCACGTCGGCCCAAGTGCGGCAATTGCGCACTGCGAGAAACTCCTGAGCGATGGGGCCGACATTCTGGACATCGGCGGCGAGTCGAGTCGGCCTGGCGCCCGGCAAGTGGGCGTTGAGGAAGAACTCGAGCGCATTGCCCCCGTGCTCGAGGCGGCGCTGTCGATGGGCTGCCCGGTGTCGGTCGACACCACCAAACCCGAAGTGATGTGCACGGTCTTGCAGATGGGCGCGGACATCGTGAACGACATCAACGCCCTGCGTGCCCCCGGTGCGCTCGACGCCGTGGCCGAGCACGCGGCGTGCGGAGTGGTGCTCATGCACATGCGCGGCGAGCCGCAGACGATGCAAAACGACGTGCGCTATACCGACGTGGTTCTTGAAGTTCGAGACTTTCTTCAGACGCGAGCCGACGCTTTGCTGAAGCGCGGCGTCGCTGCGGATCGCATCGCTCTCGATCCGGGGATCGGGTTTGGAAAAAGCGTCGAGAACAATGTCGAATTGCTTTCTCGCCAACGAGAACTCGCCGAAGTCGGCTTCCCCTTGCTCGTCGGTTGGTCGCGCAAGTCCACGCTCGGCGCGCTCACGGGCCGACCGGTGGCCGACCGACAGTGCAGCAGCGTCGCTGCGGCACTGGCGAGCGTGCAAAACGGCGCGCGCGTGATTCGTGTGCATGATGTCGCGGCAGCCGCCGATGCGTTGACTGTCTGGCGCGCGGCTGGGCTGTGTCGATGACAACAATCGCCGTCCTGGAGGATCTGTCGAGATGAGCAGAAAGTACTTTGGCACTGACGGCATTCGCGGCACCGTGGGCAGTGCGCCTATCACGCCCGACTTCATGTTGCGTCTGGGGCACGCCGTGGGGCGCGTCCTGAAGGAAAGCGACACCCGGCCGACGGTATTGATCGGCAAGGACACGCGTATTTCGGGCTACATGATCGAGTCTGCGCTGGAGGCTGGGTTTGCTTCTGCCGGCGTCGATGTCTTGCTTACCGGCCCGTTGCCCACGCCAGGGGTGGCGTACCTGACGCGGGCGTTGCGCCTGAGCTTGGGCGTGGTCATCAGCGCGTCGCACAACCCGTTCGGCGACAACGGGATCAAATTTTTCTCGGCACGCGGCGAGAAGTTGCCCGACGCCTGGGAGCAGCGTGTCGAGTCGATGCTGGAGCAGACGCCGCAATGGGTCACGTCGTCCGAATTGGGCAAGGCGCGCAAACTCGAAGACGCACGCGGGCGCTACATCGAATTTTGCAAGAGCACGTTCAGTTCCGAGCTGTCGCTCAAGGGCATGAAGATCGTCGTCGACGCGGCACACGGCGCGGCGTACAGTGTCGCTCCCGATGTCTTTCATGAACTCGGCGCAGAGGTCGTCGCGATCGGCTGCAGCCCGGACGGAACCAACATCAACGCCGGTTTCGGTGCCACCGCGCCGGCGGCCCTGGTCTCGGCGGTCAAGGAGCACGCGGCAGACTACGGCGTTGCCCTGGACGGCGACGCCGACCGCCTCCTGATGGTCGACGCGACGGGACGCCTCTACGACGGCGACGAACTCCTGTACCTGATGGTCGCCGACAGGTTGGGGATAGGACAAAAGGTTCCCGGGGTTGTGGGCACCTTGATGACGAACATGGCGGTCGAGCTCGCACTGCGCGAGCGCAAGATCGAGTTCGTTCGCGCGAAAGTGGGTGACCGATACATCCTCGAAGAGTTGTCGGCGCGTGGCTGGCAACTCGGCGGCGAGGGCTCCGGCCACCTGCTCGCGCTGGACAAGCACACAACGGGCGACGGCATCGTCAGCGCGCTGCTGATCCTGCAGGCGGTGCGCCGCAGCGGCCGCACCATGGCGCAGTTGCTGGAAGGTATTTCGCTCTTCCCGCAATCGCTCATCAACGTGCGCCTCAAGCCGGGGGTCGATTGGCGAGCCAATGAACGTCTTGCGAAAGAGCAGGCCGCCGTCGTCACGGAATTGCTGGGCAAGGGCAGGGTGCTGATCCGCCCCTCTGGCACCGAGCCGCTCGTGCGGGTGATGGTGGAGGCGCAGGATGCGGCACTCGCGCAACGCTGCGCGCAGCGCATGGCCGATACGCTGGCCTGATCCGCTGCGCGGCAACGCCGTCGCGACGTTGCTGTCAGCTCGCGGGACGGCGCCGATACACGGCAGTGAACTCCGAGTCATCCTTGCTGCGCCGCTCCCGCGCGAGCAACCACCATCCTGACCCTGCGGCGAAGGGGCGTTCGCGCGTCTCGACCTGCAGCAAGAACTCGCAAGCCGAGTCTTGTGCGGGTGTCAACGCGTCCACCCGAAATCCGCCGTGATACTCGAGCGCGGCAATCTGCCCGCGAGACATGCCGGGTGCGGCGATGCACGCGCCGCGCGGCACATGCTGGGCAATCCGCTGCACCAGAGGCTGAAAGCTTCGGGCGTGGTTCAGCGGCGGCAGCATGAGGGTCATCAGCAGCAACCAGCACAGGGCCACGCCGCCTGCGGGCAGGACCAGGCTCTTCCACAAGGGGTGACGGCTGCGTCCTGAGCGCCAACGAACCAGCCAGAGCCAGGCCACGGTTGCTGCGATGGCGATGATCAGCGGCTCGGGGGCGAAGGCGGCGGTGAACCCCGGCACCAGTCGCGCAAGATTGGCCGCGGGCTTGGCGGGTACACCGGTGTGCATGGCCATGTACATGACCCAGATGACAAGGGCGCCAATCGAGAAGAAGAACACCGAAAACCAATCGATTGCCGCCGAGGTCCGCCGCTGCAGCGTGGGCAGGGCAAACGCCGCGAGCACGGCCAGCGCGGGCAAACCCAACATCAAGGCGCGGTCGTTTCCACCCATGGCAATGCTGGTCAGGGCGCTCGCCAGAAAACATCCAAGTGGCACGGCCATGTGGCGATTGAGCAAGCGGCGCCGCCATTGCCACAAGGTCCACAAGGCGAGCGGCCAGGTCGGCCACGTGAACCAGGCGAACAGGCGGATCAGGGTCCACACCTCGGAGACGGAATCGTAGGACCCCAGGCGCCACGCCCACGCGCCCAGGCTGCTCGCGACGCCAAGCGACAGGGCCATGCCGAGCAGCACCCACGGAATCAGACTGCGTGCCGCGGCGTAGCTCGATTGAATCGAAATCGCGACGCCGACCGCGCCGAGAATCAGGCCCATCGCCGGTGCGCCACTCGCCGCCAGCGCGACGAGAGCGAACGGCATCGCCAGCCTCGCCTCGATGGTTCGAAACGGGCTTGCGGCAAGTGCATAAAGGTACAGCGTCACCGCGGCGAGTTGAACCAGTTCCGGAGTGGTTTCGTGGCCGAACTGAAGCAAGCCCAAAGTCGCAATCAGCGCGAGCAGCGCGCCATCGGCGATCGCCCGCGCATAGTCCACCGGGTGCGCTTCGCCGCCGAAGGCAAAGGGCAGGGGCTGCGCCGCCTCGGTGCGCGCCAGGTGGTAGGTTGTCAGCCAGGTCAGGGTCAGCACCAAGGCCAGCAGCAAGATGAACGGGAGCCGCGCCGCGAGCGCCGGGTCGAGCCACGGCGCAAACGCCTTGATCGATGCCGCGCCCAGCCAAAAGGGCAGCAACGCGGGGTCTGCCGGCAGGCCGCCCACCGTGGGCGCGAGCCAGGAAGTTCGACCTTGGGCGATGTTTGCCATGTGGCCGAACGCGCTGACGTCGGCGCTTTTCCATGGATCTCGCCCGAACAAGCCCGGCAGCAAGTAAGCGGCGCACAAGAGAAGCAACGCAAGACGCGGCAAGCGCTGTACGGCGCGCTGCGTGACGAGGGCGGGATTGGGCGAGTTCAATGTGATTGCAGGGTTCAGTTCCGGATCATGCCGCACCTGACGCGCCGGCATGAAAAAGGCAGCCGAAGCTGCCTGTTCCGAACGAGCCGAGCTGGGGTTCTTATTTTTTCGGGCCGATCCGGGTGAACTTGTTGCGGAACTTCTCAACACGGCCACCGAGCGAGTCCACGCTCTTTTGCGTGCCGGTATAAAACGGGTGCGATTCGCTCGTCGTTTCCAGCTTGTAGAGCGGCAACTCGCGACCGTCGTCCATCTTGATCGTCTCGCGCGTCTGCGCGGTCGAGCGCGTCACGAACTTGAAGCCGTTCGACAAATCGACGAAACAGATTTCTCGATAGCCGGGGTGAATTCCTTCTTTCATGCCTGATTCCTTTGTACTGCGATTGAGGCAGCCACTTCCCGAATTGGAAGCACTTGCCGGCCGCTGGGAGGCGGCGATTGTAGCGTGGTGCAGTGGTCGGGCTCAGCCGCCGCGGCGCATCATGTCGAAGAAGTCGAGGTTGTTTTTCGTCGCCTTCATCTTGTCCAGAATGAACTCCATCGCCTCGATCTCGTCCATCGCGTAGAGGAGTTTGCGCAAGATCCAGGTCTTTTGCAGGATCTCCGGCTTGAGCAAGAGCTCTTCGCGGCGGGTCCCTGATTTGTTCAAGAGTATCGATGGGTAGACGCGTTTTTCCGACATGCGCCGGTCCAAGTGGATCTCGCAATTGCCCGTGCCCTTGAACTCCTCGTAAATCACCTCGTCCATGCGGCTTCCAGTGTCGACGAGCGCCGTGCCGATGATCGTCAGCGAGCCGCCTTCTTCGATGTTGCGCGCCGCGCCGAAGAAGCGCTTGGGCCGCTGCAAGGCGTTGGCGTCGACGCCGCCGGTCAGCACTTTGCCGGACGACGGCAGCACGTTGTTGTAGGCGCGCGCCAGGCGCGTGATCGAGTCGAGCAGGATCACCACGTCCTTTTTTAGCTCGACCAGTCGCTTCGCGCGCTCGATCACCATTTCCGCGACTTGCACGTGGCGGGCTGCAGGTTCGTCGAAGGTCGAGCTGATGACTTCGCCGCGCACCGTGCGCTGCATTTCCGTCACTTCTTCCGGCCGCTCGTCAACGAGCAGGACGATCAGGTAGACCTCAGGATAGTTGGCGATCAGCGCGTGCGCCAGGTTCTGCATCATGACCGTCTTGCCGCTCTTGGGCGCGGAGACCAGCAACGCGCGCTGGCCCTTGCCGAGCGGCGCGATCAGGTCGACGATGCGGCTCGTGATGTTTTCGTCCGACTTGGTGTCGCGCTCGAGCTTGAACTGCTCCTTGGGGAACAGCGGCGTCAAGTTCTCGAACATGATCTTGTGCTTGCTCTCCTCGGGCGTCAGGTCGTTGACTTTGTCGACCTTGACCAGAGCAAAGTAGCGCTCGCCGTCCTTGGGCACGCGCACTTCGCCTTCGACGGCGTCTCCGGTGTGCAGGTTGAAGCGGCGGATCTGGCTCGGGCTGAGGTAAATGTCGTCGGTGGACGCCATGTAGCTCGCGTCGGGGGAGCGCAGAAAGCCGAATCCGTCGGGCAGGACTTCGAGAACGCCGTCGCCGAACACCTGTTCGCCGCCCTTGGCGCGGCGTTTCATGATCGCAAACATGAGCTCCTGCTTGCGCATGCGAGCGACGTTTTCGATCTCCAGCGCCTCCCCCATCTTGATGAGCTCGGAGACGTGGAGGGCTTTGAGTTCTGACAGGTGCATGGGGTGTGGTGCAGTGAGAAGTGACTCGACGGCCGCGCGGGTCATGCGGCGGGAATCCCGACGTGCAGCGTTCAATGGGTCGTCAAGACCCGAAGGCGCTCGGCCGCAAGGGGGGCCTGCGTGGGACGACTCGACCGACACTGCGCGCAACCCGGCCCTATGGCACTGGGGCTACGCAGTCGTCGGCGAATTCTTTTTCGGGGCGTTCGGCCCGGCGAGAGGCAACCGGACCGCTTGACTATAGCCGCGGATTGGCGCCGATTATAGGTGCGCGCCGACGCAAGCCGTCAACTGCGATTTTGACCTTGGACCGGCGCACTGTGCGCAGCCGCCTCAAGGTGCCCGTCGATGAAAGCCATCAACTGCGATTTCGAGAGGGCGCCGACTTTGGTGGCGGCAAGTTGCCCGTCTTTGAAAAGCATCAGCGTCGGGATCCCTCGAATCCCGAACTTGGCGGGGACTTCGCGGTTCTCGTCGACGTTCATTTTCGTCACCTGGAGCCGACCGTCATAGTCTTTCGAGACCTCGTCGAGCAATGGTGCGATCATCTTGCATGGACCGCACCACTCGGCCCAGTAGTCGACCAACACGGGTTTGTCG
>JBEBHW010000201.1:0-6421 GCA_040081145.1 Burkholderiaceae bacterium | reverse complement strand
GAAAACGCGCGCATGTCGGCGAGAAAGCGCTGCCACTGCGAGGCCATGCCGGCGCCGGAGTCGGTTGGTGAATTCATGGGGCCTCCGGTTCGGTGGGAATGCCCGCCGTGGGATCTGCGGGCGCTGCGTCAGGCTCTTGTGCAAGAGGCGCGGTGTCGGCCTGCCACTCGCGTTCGCTGCCTATCGTGGCAACGCTGCGCTTCCAGCGCGACGCGAGCGTCGCGTCGACCCGGCCGAGGTCAGACTCGATCAGGCAGCCGCCGCGCTGCACGGCGGCGTCGGCGATGAGGCGCGCGCCGCGCGCGGCGAGCACGTCGGCAGCGCCCGCGGCGACAAGCGGCTGGTCCTGCGGATTCACGCGCACCGTGATGTGGCGCGCACTGAGCATCAAGGCCTCGAGCGCATGCTCGGCGACATCGGCGATCAGCTCAGGTCGCACGGCGAGTTCGCTGAGCACGATCTGGCGCGCGAGTTGCGTCGCGGTGTCGACCACCGCGCCGGCCAGCGCCTGTTGCAAGGCGTCGAGCTGCGTCGCGACCGAGCCCAGCAGCGCGCCGACCTGCGCCGCCGAATTCGCTGCCAAGGTTTGCTTGAAGCCCTCCAGCGCGGCCAGGCCGTCGCGATAGCCGTCCTGGTAGCCCGCCTGGCGCGCCGCGTGCAGCGGATCGGGCGCTGCCGCAGGGCTCGCCGTGACGCCGCTTTCGCCCGCGCGCGACGCAGCCGCCGGATCGGGCGCGATGGCGCCGGGCGCCCAGGCCTCGAAGTGGCTCAGCTCCTCGCGCGGGATGAAGCGGCTGTGCGCCGACGTCTTGGCTGCGAAGCCGGGGGCGGAAGTCGGAATCTTCATGGCGGGGCTGCGACGTCAGGTGAAGCGTCACACAAAGGCATCGTCGCCGCCGCCACCGCCGAGCACGATCTGGCCTTCGTCAGCCAGGCGGCGCAGGATCTTGAGCATTTCCTTTTGCTCGGCCTCCACCTCCGACAGGCGCACCGGGCCGCGCGACTCGAGGTCTTCGCGCAGCGTTTCGGCGGCGCGCTTGGACATGTTCTTGAAGATCTTCTCGCGCATCTCGGGCGCTGCGCCCTTCAGCGCAATCACCAGCGATTCGGACTGCACTTCCTTGAGCACGGTCTGGATCGCACTGTCTTCGAGCTTTTGCAAGTCGTCGAAAGTGAACATGTTGTCCATGATGCGTTGCGCCAGATCGGCGTCGCCTTCGCGGATGAAGTCGAGCACCGAAGTCTCGACCGCCGAACCGAGCATGTTGATGATTTCGGCGGCGGTCTTCGCACCACCCATCGCCGTCTTCTTCAACTTGTCGCCGCCGGCCAGCACCTTGCCCATCACTTCATTCAGGTCGCGCAGCGCGATCGGCTGGATGCCGTCCAGCGTGGCGATGCGCACCAGCACTTCGTTGCGCTGGCGCTCGACGAACAACTTGAGCACCTCGCTGGCCTGATCGAACTCGAGGTGCACCAGGATCGCGGCGACGATTTGCGGGTGTTCGTTGCGCAGCAATTCGGCCACCGACGACGCGTCCATCCACTTCAGGCTCTCAATGCCCGACACGTCGCCGCCGCTCAAGATGCGGTCGATGAGCAGGTTCGCCTTGTCGTTGCCCAGCGCCTTGCGCAGCACGCCTTTGACGTATTCGTTGTTGTCGCTCACGAGCATGCTTTGGTCGCCGGCGGTCTCGGTGAACTTCCCGAGCACGGCCTCGACGCGGTCGCGCGAAATCGACTTCATCTTCGCGATCGCCTCGCCGACGCTTTGCACTTCCTTGGGCGAAAGGTGCTTGAAGACCTCGGAGGCTTCGGTCTCGCCCAGCGACATCAGCAGAATCGCCGCGTCTTCGACGCCCTTGTCATCCATGCTGGTCGCCGCTCGTTGCTTCGGTGCGCATCACGTGGACTCACCGCTCACCCAGCCGCGCACGATGTTCGCTGTGGCGGCCGGGTTGTCTTTGGCAAACTGGCGCGCCTGTTCCAGCTGCACGCCGGGTGCTGGCGCCGCCAGCGCTGGTGTTGTGCCACTCGGCCCACCCAGAAGCTGCGGGTCACCGACGGTCGCGTCCAGGCGACTCCCCGGCGGCGGGTTGAGCACCGCATTCATGGCCGGCTTGACCATGCCGAAGAACACCAGAATCGCCACCAGCGCAAGACCCGCCGGGGCGACGATGCCGCGCACCATGTCGTGCACGGCGGGCTGCTTCCACAGCGGCAGCGTGATGTCTTCGACGGGTTCGATCTTGAACGGCGCGTTGATCACCTTGACCGAGTCGCCACGCTCCTGCTTGAAGCCGATGCTCTCGCGCACCAGCGCAGTGAGCTTGTCGATTTCTTCGGTAGTCAGGGGTTGCAACGTGGTCTTGCCCTTGGCGTTGGTGCTGCTGCGGTGGTTCACGACGACCGCTGCGTTCAAGCGTTTCACAACGCCGCTGGCGGCACGCGTGACGCGCACCGTCTTGTCGACTTCGAAGTTCGTCACTGCCTCGCGCCGGCTGTTGCCCGCGCCGCCACCGGCCTGGCCGGCTTGCAGCGGCTGGACGCTGCCCGAGATCGGCGCGGTCGCCGGAGTCGGCGGCTGGTTGCTCGCCGCGCCGGGTACGCCCGCGGCAAGCGTGGCACCCGCACCGCTTTGTTCCGTGGTTTGCTGGCTGCGAATCGTCACGCCCGCCTGCGCGCCCTGGTTCGGCTTGAATTCTTCGGACGTCGCTTCGCTTTGCGTGAAGTCGACTTCCGCGGTCACGCTGGAGCGCAGGTTCGCGCGGCCGATCACTGGCTCGAGCAGCTCGAGAATGCGCTTGTTGTAGCCGGCCTCCAATTGGCTCACGTACTGCAACTGGTTCGCGTCCAGGCCTGCCGAGTTGCTGCTCTCGGGTGTGGCGGAAAGCAGGGCGCCGGTCTGGTCGAGCACGCTCACCGCCTTCGGGTTCATTTCGGGAACGCTGCTCGCGACCAGGTGCACGATGCCGGCGACTTGCGCGCGGTCCAGGCTGCGCCCGGGGTGCAAACTCAGCAGCACCGAGGCGCTTGGCTTTTGCTGCTCGCGAAAGAAGCCGTTCTGGTTGGGCAGCGCGAGGTGCACACGCGCGCCTTGCACTGCGGGCATGGCGGTGATGGAACGTGTCAGCTCGCCTTCCAGGCCGCGTTGGAACGTGAGCCGCTCCTGGAACTGCGTCTGGCCGAAGCGCGCGCCGTCCATCAGCTCGAAGCCGACGATCGATCCTTTGGGCAGCCCGCTCGAGGCGAGTTTCAAGCGCGCATCGTGCACTTTGGACGATGGCACGAGGATCGCGGAACCGCCGTCGGCGTGGCGATACGGCACGTTCATTTGCGACAACTGGGCGATGATCGCGCCGCCGTCCTTGTCGGACAAATTCGCGTACAGAACCTTGTAGTCGCCGCTGTTGTTCCACGCGGCCAGCGCCATCGCCAACCCCGCCACGGCGCTGAGGCCAAGAATCAGGGAGAACTGGTTCTTCAGCGACAAGGCGCCCAACCGCGCCAGCAAGCCTGGCATGGCCACATTCACGGAAGCGGGTCTTGCAGCGAGAGGATTGTCCATTCGACCAATGTCCTGCGGGGCTGGGGCAGCTGCGCACTGCGAAGAATTATTCGTTCAGCCCGTGCGCCGTATGCCTGGAACAGGCGGCCAAACCGTGCCCTGTTCGCGCCTTGCCGGTGCGGCTGGGTGACTACGATGGCGGACAGGTCGCTCGTGGCGCCACGCGCGCCGGTGGGCCACCCTCAAGAGGTGTTGGATGAACGTCACGCTCAAACCCTTCGACTTCGCCCAAGCCGTGGCGCGCGCCGGCCTGGGCACCGACGGCCACCCGCTGGCGCGGGCCAAAGCCGTGCCCGGCGCGGACTTTCAGAACGCGCTGACGCAGGCCCTGCAATCGGTGAGCCACACGCAGAATCAGGCGGCGCAACTGCAGCGCGCCGTGCAACTCGGCGATTCGTCGGTGAGTCTCGAAGAAACCATGGTCGCGATGCAAAAAGCCCAGCTCGGCTTCGCGGCGACGCTGCAAGTGCGCAACCGCCTCGTGCAGGCGTACAGCGACATCATGAACATGCAGGTGTAGCTGCACGCGTGCACGCCGTGGGCGTGCGCTGCGGAAACGAACACGGGCCGCTGAGGCCCGTGTTGCTTGCGTGTTGGCGGAGTGGACGGGGCTCGAACCCGCGACCCCCGGCGTGACAGGCCGGTATTCTAACCAACTGAACTACCACTCCGTATTCGTATCTGCTCTGTCTGTCTTCGCGGGTCGCGAGTCGATTCGCGCCCGCCTGATTGGCGTCCCCTAGGGGATTCGAACCCCTGTAATCACCGTGAAAGGGTGGTGTCCTAGGCCTCTAGACGAAGGGGACAGAAAATAAAACTTCGACCTTCACTGCGCTGCATTTCCGTAGCTTGTTGGTGGAGGTAAGCGGGATCGAACCGCTGACCTCTTGCATGCCATGCAAGCGCTCTCCCAGCTGAGCTATACCCCCGTAGACTCAAAACAAGCCAGCGCAATTCGGGAAGAGCGGAATTATAGCCAGCGTTTTCAGGGACAGGCTCCTAGCCACGCTGCAAACGAAGCAGCACCACTTCGCGGGTGAACAGTTCGAGCACTGCGTCGATCGCGGGGGTCTGCGCCCGGCCGCACACGAGCACGCGGACCGCGTGCGCGAGTTGCGGCATTTTCAAACCATGCGCCGCAAGCGTTGCCTTGATCGCCTGCGCGATCGACGCCTTGTCCCACGCCACCTCGGCCAGGGCAGCGGCGAGCGTGCGCAGCGCGGGCTCGACCAGCGGCGTCACGTGCAGCGCGCGATCTTCAGCGCTCGGCGTCACATCGGTGAAATACATCGTCAGCCAATCGGCCAACTCGGCCGTCGTCGCGCAGCGATCTCGGAAGAGCAGGCACATGCCGGCAAGCGGCGCGCTCGTTGGCAAGCTTGAGCCGCGGCGCGCGAATTGTTCCTGGACCAAGGGAACGATGGCTTCGATCTCGACCTTCTTCAGCAACTGCGAATTCACCCAGCTCAGTTTGGCCACGTCCCACTGCGCCGGGCTGCGGGCGAGGTGTTTGCCGTCGAACCAGCGCACCAGCTGCGCGCGCTCGAAGAGCTCGTCGTCGCCGTGGCTCCAGCCCAGGCGCGCGAGGTAGTTGACCATCGCTTCGGGCAAGTAGCCGGCGTCTTCGTATTGCGTCACGCTGACAGCGCCGTGGCGCTTCGAGAGCTTGTCGCCGTCCGGGCCCAGAATCATCGGCACATGGCCGTATTCGGGCAGCTCGGCGCCGAGCGCACGCAGGATGTTGATCTGGCGCGGCGTGTTGTTCACATGATCGTCGCCGCGGATGACGTGGCTGATCTGCATGTCCCAATCGTCGACGACGACGCAGAAGTTGTAGGTGGGTGTGCCCACGGCGGCCGGATTCGCAGCACCGTCGGCCGCCGGACGCGCGATGATGAGATCGTCGAGTTCGTCGTTGCTGATGCTGATAGTGCCCTTCACCATGTCGTTCCACGTCACGACGCCCGAGTGTGGATTCTTGAAGCGCACGACTGGGGCCACGCCACGCGGCACGCTCGCCAAGGTCTTGCCCGGCTCCGGGCGCCAGCGTCCGTCGTAGCGCGGTTTGTCGCCGCGGGCGCGCTGCGCCTCGCGCATCGCATCGAGTTCCTCGGGCGAGCAGTAACAACGGTAGGCCGTGCCCTCGATGATCATCTTGGCGATGACTTCGCGGTAGCGGTCCAGGCGCTGCATCTGGAAAAACGGCCCTTCGTCCCAGTCCAGGCGCAGCCACTTCATCGCCGCGATGATCTGGTCCACGGCGTCTTGCGTCGAGCGCGCTTCGTCGGTGTCTTCGATGCGCAGAATGAAGTCGCCGCCGTGGTGCCGCGCAAACGCCCAGGAGAACAGCGCCGTGCGCGCCGTGCCCAGGTGCAGGAATCCGGTGGGCGACGGCGCGATCCGGGTGCGCACGCGGCGTGTCACGGGCCTTGCTCCGTCGCGCCCTGCAGCACCAGGCGGGTTCGGTCGGCGCCCTCTTCTTCGTCGCCTTGGCTGCGCCGCTGCGCCGCCATCGTAGCGAAATCTTCGGCGCTCACGTCGCCCGTGATGTAGACGCCATCGAAACACGACGCCTCGAAACCGCGAATCGCCGGGTTCAGCGCCCCGACGACTTTCTTCATCGCTGCAATGTCCTGGTAGATCAGCGCGTCGGCGCCGATGAAGCGGCGAATCTCTTCGTTGCTGCGGTTGTGCGCGATGAGTTCGGAATGCGTGGGCATGTCGATGCCGTAGACATTGGGGTAGCGCACGGGTGGCGCGGCCGACGCCATGTAGACCTTGCGCGCGCCCGCGTCGCGCGCCATCTGGACGATCTCTTTGGACGTGGTGCCGCGCACGATCGAATCGTCCACC
>JBEBHW010000200.1:0-6432 GCA_040081145.1 Burkholderiaceae bacterium | reverse complement strand
GGTTCGCACCATCAGGCCGTAGAGGCCGGCACGCGCGGCGGCGTCGAGCAGCAGGTTGCCGGCGGTCATGACGCCGCTGCCGCCGCTCCCGGCAATCGCCAGCGACACGCAAGCGCGGCTCGCGGCGTGCGCCGCGCCGCCGCCGCCACGCGCCGACAAGGGGGGTAAATCGGGAATTCCCAGGGCATGCACGCGGGCCTCCTTCGCAACGGACACGGCTAGTGAAGCGTTTGCGCGGCGCCTCGGGTCTGATCCAGATCAAGGCCGGTGCATGTCGTGGCCTCGATAATCGGCGAAACACGCATTCCGGTACCAGAATACAACAATAGGCCGGAACGCGGGTCGGCGACATGGCGGCGTGGCGAGGCAGCGCAGCCACGGCGCGCTGCGGCAACGAAAGAAGGGACACACCCGATGAACATCGAAGGTCACCGTTGGCTGATGACGGCCGCCAACACGCCGCTCCAGAACAGCGCTTTCACGCCTGTCGCCGGTCCCGGCGAAGTGGTTGTCGCGATCGCCGGCTGCGGTGTCTGCCACACCGACCTCGGCTATTTTTATGACGGCGTGCGCACCACGCATGCGCTGCCGCTCGCGCTCGGCCACGAAGTCAGCGGCCGCGTCGTTGCCTGCGGCGCCGGCACACAAGCTTGGGGCCAGAAGGCCGTCATCGTGCCGGCCGTGCTGCCGTGCGGCGAATGCGATCTGTGCACACGTGGCCTGGGAACGATTTGCCGCCAGCAAAAAATGCCGGGCAACGACATCCAGGGCGGCTTCGCGAGTCACATCGTCGTGCCGGCGCGCGGCTTGTGCGAAGTTGATGAGCCGCGCCTGGCGCGCGCCGGCCTCGCGCTCGCCGAGGTCTCGATCGTCGCGGATGCGCTCACGACGCCCTATCAGGCGGTGCGCCGCGCCGGTGTCACGCCCGGCAGCCTGGCGATCGTCGTCGGCACAGGCGGCGTGGGTGGCTACTGCGTGCAGGTGGCGAACGCGTTCGGCGCCAAGGTGGTGGCGATCGACGTCGACGACGCGAAGCTCGGGCAAATCGCAAAACACGGCGCCGCGCTGACGCTGAACAGCCGCAACTTCGACGCGAAAGCGCTCAAGGCGGCGGTCTTCGACTTCGCCAAGCAGAACGGCCTGCGCAGCACCGAGTGGTTCATCTTCGAATGTTCGGGCAGCGCGCCGGGGCAGTTGACGGCGTACAGCCTGCTCGTGCACGGCGCGACGCTGTCGGTCGTCGGCTTCACGATGGACAAGGTGGAGTTGCGCCTGTCGAATCTGATGGCGTTCGACGCGCGCGCCCTCGGCAACTGGGGTTGCCCGCCCGAGGCCTACCCCGAAGCGCTCGACCTGGTCTTGGAGGGCAAGGTGCAGATCAAGCCCTTCGTCGAACTCCATCCGCTGGACGACATCAACGACGTGTTCGCTGCGGTGCACCACCACGACATCAAGAAACGTGCCGTGCTCGTCCCGGCACTTGCCTGGCCCATCGCCTGAACCTCTAGGAGACCCTGCATGAACGCTCCCGAAAAAATGTCCGCGCTGCGCGAATTCAAGAACCACGACATCGTCGACGACATCGCCAAACCCGGAATTCGCTACGAAAAACGCCCGGCGAAAACGCCCGACGGCGCCGTCGTTCCCGGCCTGTTCAACGCCTGGATCACGCTGGACAACCCGACGCAGTTCAACTCGTACACGACGGACATGGTGAAGGGCGCGATCCTGGCGTTTCGCGCCGCCTCGAACGCGCGCGACGTGGCTTGTGTCGTCTTCACCGGCGCGGGCGAGAAGGCGTTCTGCACTGGCGGCAACACCAAGGAATACGCAGAGTATTACGCCGGCCAGCCGCAGGAGTACCGCCAGTACATGCGCCTGTTCAACGACATGGTGTCCGCGATCCTCGCGTGCGACAAGCCGGTGATCTGCCGCGTCAACGGCATGCGCATCGGCGGTGGCCAGGAAATCGGCATGGCGTGCGACTTTTCGGTCGCGCAGGACCTGGCGCGCTTCGGCCAGGCGGGCCCGAAACACGGCTCGGCGCCGATCGGCGGCGCGACCGACTTCCTGCCCGTCATCGTCGGCGCGGAGCGCGCGATGGCCGCGTGCGTGCTGTGCGAGCCGTTCTCGGCGCACAAGGCGTATCAGATGGGCATCCTCACCGACATCGTTCCGGCGCTCAAAGTGGACGGCAAGTTCATCGCCAATCCGCTCGTCGAAACGCAGCGATTGTTCGACGAGTTCGGCCGCAACGCCTACGGCGAAGCCAAGACGGGCGACGCGCAGAAAGCCGGCAAGGCGCTGCTCGCGCGCGGCACGGTGGACCTGTCGCTGCTCGACGCGAAGGTCGAGGAGCTGTGCGCGAAGGTTCTGCTCACCTTCCCCGACTGCACGACGAAGACCTTGGAGGAGCTGCGCAAACCCAAACTCGAAGCCTGGAACCGCAACAAGGAAGACGCGCGTTCCTGGCTCGCGCTGAACATGATGACCGAGGCGCGCAGCGGCTTCGTCGCGTTCAACGAAGGGCCGAAAGACGACCGCGAAGTGAACTTCGTGCTGCTGCGCCAGAAGCTCGCCGCGGGTGAAAGCTGGGTCGGCCCGTTGCACGATTCGATCCAACCCCAGGCGAAGCGGCATGGCTGACCGGTCGCACGCAGCGCCGGGCCGGCCGCCGCCGACCACGCCGTCGGCCGCGCAGCCGGTGCAAGATTGGCTCGAACACGGCGACGCGCTGCTGCGGCTGCGCCTGAACCGCCCGAAGGCGAACCTCATCGACGCGGAAATGATTGCCGCGCTCGACGGCGCGCTGCTCGCCTGGCACGCGAGGACCGACCTTCGCGCCGTGTTGCTCGACGCGCAGGGCGATCACTTCAGCTTCGGCGCGAGCGTCGAAGAACACCTGCCGGGCAATTGCGCGGCGATGCTCGGCGGGCTGCACACGCTGGTGATGCGCATGCTGCAGTTCCCGGTGCCGATTCTGGTGGCGGTGCGCGGCCAGTGCCTGGGCGGCGGCCTGGAAGTGGCGCTCGCCGGCAGCATGATCTTCGCCGCGCCGGACGCGCAATTCGGCCAGCCCGAGATGAAACTCGGCGTGTTTGCGCCGGCGGCATCGGTGCTCTTGCCCTACCGCATCAATCAACCGGCGGCGGAAGACCTTCTGTTCTCGGGGCGCACGATCGACGCGGGGCAGGCCAAGGCGCTCGGCCTTGTGCACACCGTGTTCGAAGACCCGCAGATTGCCGCACTCGCGTATTTTGAGCAGCACCTCGAGAACAAGAGCGCGGCCTCGCTCGCCTGTGCCGTCAGTGCAGCGCGCGGCGCGATGCTTCGCGACGTGCGCCAGCGCCTGGCTGACGTCGAGGCGCTGTACCTGGACCGTCTCATGAAAACGCGTGACGCGAACGAAGGCCTGACGGCCTTCCTCGCCAAGCGCAAGCCGCACTGGGAGCACCACTAGATGAACACGATCCCAAGCTCCCCGGTGCAGGCCATCGTCGAGCGCTGCCAGCAGCTCTTCGAGGACCTCGAATTCAACGCCGTCAAGCAGTGGAAGGCGGCAGTCCCGGGGCGCAAGGCGATCGGCTACATGCCGGTCTACGTGCCGCGCGAACTCATCCATGCGGCGGGCATGCTGCCAGTGGGAATTCTCGGCGGGGGCGACGCGCTCGAGGTGATCCAGGGCGACGCCTACTACCAGAGCTACATCTGCCGGATCCCACGCTCGACGATCGAACTCGGCCTCACCGGGCGTCTGAACTGTCTGGACGGCATGCTGTTCCCGTCGATCTGCGACGTGATCCGCAACCTCTCGGGCATGTGGCAGATGCTGTTCAAGGACAAGTACGTTCGCTACATC
This sequence comes from Burkholderiaceae bacterium, assembly GCA_040081145.1. Taxonomy (GTDB): domain Bacteria; phylum Pseudomonadota; class Gammaproteobacteria; order Burkholderiales; family Burkholderiaceae_C; genus JAEMQF01. The sequence continues at coordinate 2,573 of JBEBHW010000200.1, read as the reverse complement.
GACGTTCCGCAGAACTTCGAAGACGAAGTGGGCGGCAGGTTCTACATCGAGGAAATGCAGATCCTGCGCGAAGACTTGGCCAAAATCGCCGACCGGCCGATCACCGACGCCGACCTGAACGCCTCGATCCGTGTCTACAACGAGAACCGCTCCGCGGTGCGCGAGCTCTATGCATACCGCGCCGCCAAGCCCTGGCAGGCACCGACGGCCGAGGTCTACCTTGTGCTGCGCGCCGGCATGGTGTTGCCGGTGGAAGAACACACGGCTCTGGTGCGTGAGTACCTGGTGGCGGCTGAGAGAGTGAAGCGCCCGCGGCGCGACAACGCGCGCGTCGTGCTCACCGGCGGCTTTTGCGAGCAGCCGCCGCTGACGCTGATCAAGTCGATCGAGATGGCCGGCTGCTACATCGTCGACGACGACTTCATGTTGGTCACGCGCTGGCTGCTCGACGAGGTCCCGGCGAACGCAAACCCGCTGCAGGAGTTGTCGCGCGCCTTTCTGCACCGCTCGGCAACGACGGCGGCCAAATACGAAGCGACGCGTCAGGAGAAGGGCGTGTTCCTCATGAAGCAGGTGAAGACGCGCGGCGCCGAGGGCGTGATCTTCGCCGCGCCGTCGTTCTGCGACCCGGCGTTGCTCGAGCGGCCGATGCTGCAGGACGTGCTCACCAAGCACGCCATTCCCCACACCGCCTTCAAGTACGCGGAGAACACCGGCCAGATGGCGCCGATCCGCGAGCAAGCCGGAACCTTTGCAGATTCGATCAAGTTATGGAGCGCCGCATGAGCCGCGAAAGAGGGGCCCCACGAAGTGGGGATCGAAGCGAGCGAATGCGGCGAGGCGCCGACCGCTCGACAGTAATCGTCCAACAAGTTTCCGGAGGCGCCGCATGATGAATCCCGCCGCTGTCACGATGCCGCAATCGACCAAGAAGCCCGTCGTCCAAAAAGAGGACGCGATGTGGCTGCAGAAGGAGCTGATCAACAAGAACTACATGGACCTGGCCACGGCGCGGGCGAACAACCGCAAGGTCTCGGCAACCTTTGTTCCGGGCAACCTGAACGAGCTGCTCATGTGCTTCGACTTCGCGCGCAGCCTGCCCGAGACGAACGCGCTGCAGAACGGCCTGCGCAAGAAGTCGGGCAAGTTCATCATGGACGCCGAACGCGACGGCCAGTCGGAAGACGTTTGCACCTACGTCAAGTCGGACCTGGGAATGATGCTCGGCGGCGAGATCGGGCCGACGGGAGACCCGATGCCCAAGCCCGACATCCTGCTGCTCTCCTACACCGGCTGCTTCACGTTCATGAAGTGGTTCGAGCTGATCCGCCACAAGTACGGCTGCGAAAGCGTCATGCTGCACGTGCCCTACCAGGGCGAAGGCAAGATCGCGCCGAACATGCGCGACTACGTCGTGCGGCAGTTGAAGGAAACCGTGATCCCGACGCTGGAGCGCATCTCGGGCGTCAAGTTCGACATCGACCGCCTGCGCGAGTACATGCGCGAATCGGTGAAGGCCGAAGAGAACCTCGTGCGCGTGCTGCAGTCGGCGAAGAACCGGCCGTCGCCGATCGACGGCTACTTCGGCGCCGTGTACTACATCGGCCCGATCTTCACCGCGTTTCGGGGCACGCCAGAGGCGACCGAGTTCTACCGGCTGCTCAACGCCGAGATCGAGCAGCGCGTACGTGAGGGCAAGGGCCCGATCACGCCCGAAGGCGAGATGGGCGAAGAGAAGTACCGCCTGGTCGTCGAGGGGCCGCCGAACTGGACGCACTTCCGCGAGTTCTGGAAGATGTTCTACGACGAAGGCGCGGTGGTTGTGTCATCGACCTACGCCAAGGTCGGCGGCTTGTACGACTTCGGCTTCCGCCACGACCCCGAGCATCCGCTCGAATCGCTCGCCGAGTACTGCCTGGGTTGCTACACGAACCTGAACCTGCCTTCGCGCGTCGACATGATCTGCAAATACATCGACGAGTACCAGGCCGATGGGCTGCTGATCAACTCGATCAAGAGCTGCAACAGCTTTTCGGCCGGGCAGTTGCTGATCATGCGCGAGGTGGAGCGGCGCACCGGCAAGCCTGCCGCGTTCATCGAGACCGATCTGGTGGATCCGCGCTACTTCTCCGCGGCCAACGTGAAGAACCGGCTGGAGAGCTATTTCCAGATGGTCAAGGCGAAGCGTGGCGCAACGTTCGCTGCCGAAGCCGCCGCCAGTAGTCGTGCATCGACGATCATTCCGATCGCCGCGGCTCACTGAAGACAAGGAAGAGCCATGCGCTGTTTCATCGGCATCGATCTCGGTTCGACGACGACCAAGGCGGTCGTCGTCGACGAGAACCAGAACATCCTCGGCCGCGGCATCACGAATTCGCGCTCGAACTACGACACGGCGGCGGCGATCGCGAAGCAGGAGGCGCTCGTCAACAGCCGCTTTCACCTGTTCCGCCAGAAGCTGGGGAGCACGCAGGCGTTGAATGGCGCGCTCGACGGTTTTCTCGGCCAGCTCGAACGCGACTTTCGCTCCGAGCAATACCTCGAACAACTCGCTGACCTGGAACAGACCTGCC
>JBEBHW010000199.1:0-6441 GCA_040081145.1 Burkholderiaceae bacterium | reverse complement strand
ACCTTAAGCGGGTCGATTCGCAGGTACGGCACGCGGCAGCGCCCGGCCAGCCACTCGGTGAGGCGCTCCACATCGAGCGCCTTGCCGTTGCTCTTGCGCAGCAGCCCAGCGCCGCCCAGACGCACTAACGGGTGCTGCGAACTGTTGCCCGCGGCAAAGCGCTTTTCGGTGCGCTCGGCGTCTTCCAGGGAGATGACGGCGTCGTCGCGCAGCCACTTGAGCAGCACGCGCCAATCCAGCGGCCCGGTGTGTGCGGCGGCGATGCGGGCAGGTAGATCGACCGTGGTCATTCGCTGGCGGGTTCCGAAGTGGCTAGCGCTTGCGGCGGCAGCGATCTGATCATGCGAATCCACTTGCGCGCCGGCAGGTGGAAACGAGTTTCAATGTTTTGCGCACGCGCGGCAAGCAAGGACTGGGCGGGAAAGGGCGTGCTTTTCAACGCCACGACGATCGAATTGCCTTCGCGCGTGGGCTGCATGGTTCGCACCTGCGGCGCACCGAACACACCGGCAATGCGCGCAAGGCTTCGCGCAAAGCTGTTTTGCCGGCCGAACAGGTTCACGCTCATGATGCCGTCGTCGGCCAGGATGCGCCGGCAATTCCCGTAGAAATCCTCGCTGTCGAGCACCGGCGCGGCGGCTTCATGGTCGTACAAATCGACACACAAGACTTGCACCGAATCGGCGCGCTGCGGGTCGGCGACGAATGTGGCCGCGTCTTGTTGGAGGACTTGCAGGCGCGGCGAGTCGTCCGGCAGATGGAACCAGGCGCGACCGGCGCCGATGACGGACGGATTCAGCTCGACGGCCGTCGTGCGCATGCGCAATTTGCTGTGGCAAAAGCGCGTGATCGACCCCGCTCCCAGGCCGAGCTGCACAGCGTGCCCTTTGGCGAGATCGGTACCGCCGCGCAGCAGGAGCCACACCATCATGCGCTGCACGTATTCGAGCTCAATCGTCAAGGGCGTGCGGATGCGCATCGCGCCCTGCACCCAGGGCGTGCCCAGGTGCAGGTAGCGCACGCCGTCGAACTCGGAAATTGTCGCGCTGGGCCAGCGGATTGCGGCGGGTTTCGTACCCATCTCATCGGCCTTCGAGCGTCGCCAGGCGCGGCATCGCCGCGTGCGCGTTGGCCCGAGTGGCTTGCACCAAGTCTTGCTCCGACAACCCGCGCAGCGCCGCCAGCTGCGCTGCGATGCGCGGCAACTCGCCCGGCTCATTGCGCGAACTCGCTCCGGCGGCGCGCTGCGCGGCGGTGCGGTAAAGCCATTGCGGCGCGATGTCGGGGGCGTCGGTTTCGAGCACGATGCATCCTAGCGGCAGCGTTGTCGCCAGGCGCCGGATCTGCAAGGCGCGCTCGAACGTGAGCGCGCCGCCGAAGCCGAGCTTGAACCCCAGCTCGACGAACGCCAGCGCCTGCTGCGCACTGCCGTTGAAGGCGTGCGCAATCCCGCCACGAACGCGAATCACGCGCAAATGCTTGAGCAAGGTGTCGGCGCTGCGCCGCACGTGCAGGATCACCGGCAACTCGAACTCGCGCGCAAGTTCGAGTTGCGCGACATAAATTTGCAGTTGCAGCCCACGGTCCAACCCCGGCACGAAATGGTCCAGGCCGATCTCGCCGACGGCCACCAGCCGCGGGTCGTGGCGCTGCGCCTGCAGAGCGGCGCGCAGCGCCGCCAGCGACCCAGTACCGGCACGCTCTACATAAAGCGGGTGGATTCCCAGCGCGTAGACGAAACCGTGCGCGTGCGCCAGGCCGCGCACCGCATCGAAGTTGCTGGGGGCCACCGCGGGCAGGACGATTTGCGACACACCCGCTTGTTCAGCCCGGGCGATCACGGCGCCACGATCCGCGTCGAACTCGGCCGCGTCCAAGTGGCAATGGGTGTCGATCCACATGGCGCGATGATGCCGGGGTTTGCGGGGCCCCCGCGTTCGAGCGGGCGCGGGCCGCGCAATTCCGCGACGGCGCTGTGACAGGATGGCGTGGCCGTGCTACCGTTGCGGCACCTGCCGTTGCAACCCGGATCCGGGTGTTCCGCCATGCACTCTGCCCGTCACCGTTCAGGACGAAGGCCATGAAAAAGGCTCCGTTGTACAGCCGCTCGCCGCGCCGGCCGGTCGCGCCGGCCGCTGCCGCCAACCCCGTGGCAGCACAGCCGGTCCGTTGGACGCGCACTAAGGCGTTGGCGCTGCGCCACGAACGTCGCTTTTGGGCGGCGTCGTTCGCTTTGCTGTTGCTGCTTGGCGTGATGTTCCAGGTTTCGCTGCAGCGCCGCCCCGCGCCACTGACGCTCGAAAAAATCGACGCCGCGTTGCGCGCGTCGCTCGAAGAAAATCCGCTCGGCGCCGCCGAAGCGCGCGCGTATGAGGCCATCCTGCCGTCGCTGGTGCGCGTCGTCGGCCAGAGCAACAACGCCGACGATGGCTCCGACGACCGCGACCATCGCGGCGTGGGCAGCGGCGTCGTGATCGTCGACAGCGGCATCATCCTGACGAACCTGCACGTCGTTGCCGGCGCGAAGCGCATCAAGGTCACGTTTGCCACCGGCCTCGAATCGGAAGCGACGATCACCGGCGTCTACACCGAACATGATTTGGCAGTGCTCAAGGCGAAGAGCATCCCCGACGACTTGCCCGCCGCAACAATGCGTTCCACCGGCGACTTGCGCCCCGGCGACCATGTGGTTGCAGTGGGGTTTCCGTTCGGCATCGGGCCTTCCCTGTCGTCGGGTGTGGTGTCCGGGCTGAAGCGCGAATTTCGCTCGCCCGAGGGCGACCGCGTGCTGACCAATCTGATCCAGTTCGACGCTGCGGCGAACCCGGGCAATTCGGGCGGGCCGCTGGTGACGCTGGACGGCGCGGTGGTGGGCATCGTCACGGCGATTCTCAACCCGTCGCGACAGCGCGTTTTCATCGGCATCGGCTTTGCCGTGCCGATCGAGAACGCCGCGAGTGCCGCGGGCATGCCGCCGTTCTGAAGTTCGCGCAGCTCCATTCAATTCATCGCAACCAGCGCCAAGCGCATCGCCCCCTTCATGGACAACAACCACCCCTCCGGCACGGCCGCAGCGACGCTCATGGAGAGCGTGCTCTACGAGGTCAAGCGCGTCGTCGTCGGGCAAGACCGGTTCCTGGAACGCGTCATGGTCGCGCTGCTCGCGCAAGGCCACTTGCTCGTTGAAGGCGTTCCCGGACTGGCGAAAACACTGACCGTGAAAACCCTTGCCGCAACGCTGCGCGGCAGTTTCAAGCGCATCCAGTTCACCCCCGACCTGGTGCCGGCCGACCTGGTGGGCACGCGCATCTACAGCCCGCGCACGGGCGAGTTCAGCACCTCGCTCGGGCCGGTGTTCACGCACCTGCTGCTCGCCGATGAAATCAACCGCGCGCCGGCCAAGGTGCAGAGCGCTTTGCTTGAGGTGATGCAGGAGCGCCAGGTGACGATTGCCGGCGAGACGCACAAGGTTCCGGAACCGTTTCTCGTGATGGCCACCCAGAACCCGATCGAAACCGAAGGCACGTACCCGCTGCCCGAGGCGCAAGTCGACCGCTTCATGATGAAAGTGATCGTCGACTACCCGAGCGAGGACGAAGAGCTGGTCGTCGCGCAGCGCGTCACCGGCCCGCCGACGACGGTGAACGCGGTCGCGAGCATGACGCAGCTGGGCGAACTGCAGCAGGAGTGCCGAAAGGTTTATGTCGACCCGTCGTTGATGCAGTACGCCGTGAAACTGGTCAGCGCAACACGTCGGCCAGACCGTTACGGCCTGCCCGACCTGGCCAAATACATCACTTTCGGCGCGAGCCCGCGCGCGACGATCGGCCTGATCGAAGGCGCGCGCGCGCTGGCGTTCATGCGCGGGCGCAATTACGCTTTGCCTGAAGACATGACCGGCCTCATTGCCGACGTGCTGCGGCATCGCCTCGTGCTCTCGTACGAAGCGCTCGCCGACGGGTTGAATGCCGATCAGATCGTGGAGCGCGTACAGAAGAAGATCCCTGTTCCCGACAAGCCGCTCGCGCCGCATCTGCAAGCTGCTTGAAGAAGGGTAGAGGCCCAGCGTGACCACGTTTGTCGAACGCCGCCGCGGCGACACGATCGCTCCCTGGACCGACGCCTCGGCATCGGTCCCCCGGCTGCAACGCCGCCAGGACGATTCGCCGCGCAGCAGCGACGCCTTGCTCAAGCGCCTCGAGTGGACCGTGCTGCGCCGCCTGGACGGCGTGCTGCAGGGCGACTACCGAACTCTCTGGCGCGGCGCCGGCCTGGACCTCGCCGATTTACGCGAATACCAACACCACGACGACGTCCGCCACATCGACTGGAACGTCACGGCACGCCTGCAGACGCCTTACGTGCGCCAGTTCACGGAAGACCGCGAACTCACCGCCTGGTTTCTCGTGGACCTCAGCGCCAGCGTGGACTTCGGCTCGGACCGCACGACCAAACGCAGCGTCGCGCGCGACTTCGTCGCCGTGCTCGCCCGCCTGCTGACGCGCCACGGTAACCGCATCGGCGCGCTGCTCTACGGCAGTGCGGTGGACACCGTGATCCCGGCGCGCGGCGGGCGCATCCAGGTGCTGCACATCATGCAGCGCATGGCGCAGCGCCCCGAGAAAAGCGCCCAGGGCGCGACCCAGTTGCGCGACCTGCTGCTGGCCGCGCAGCGCAGCGTGAAGCGCCGCAGCACGATCTTCATCGTCTCCGATTTCATCAGCGCGCCCGGCTGGGAGCGGGCGCTGGCGCAGCTTGCGCAACGCCATGAGGTGACAGCGGTGCGCCTCTACGACCCGCTCGAAATGGACCTGCCCGACCTGGGGCTGGTGTCGATGAACGACGCCGAGACCGGCGAGCAACTCGTCGTCGACACCCACGACGCGGGCTTTCGCGAGCGTTTCGCAAAGCTCGCCGACGCGCGTGAAACCGCACTGCGCGGCGCGCTGGCGCACGCCGGTGTCGACACGCTCGAACTGGCGACCGACGACAACCTGCTCGACGCCATTCTTCGATTTGCCGATCTGCGCCGCCAGCGCAGCCGCTTGAGCGCCGGGGGCGGCGCGCCAGGTTCCGCCCCCGCATGGAAAGGTGCCGCATCATGACCACGACGCCTTGGATGACTTTTCTCTGGCCCGAGATGCTCTGGGCACTGCTTGCCGTTCCGCTGTTGGTCGCCGCCTATTTCTGGCTGCTGTCGCGACGCAAGAAGGTCGTGCTGCGCTACGCCCATCTGGGCCTCGTGCGCGAGGCGATGGCCAAGACGAGCGCCTGGCGGCGCCATGTGCCGCCCGCCCTGCTGCTGCTCGCGACGATCGCGCTGTTGTTCGCCACGTCGCGGCCGGCCGCATTGATCACCCTGCCCTCGGCGCAGAAGACGATCGTGCTCGCCATCGACGTGTCAGGCAGCATGCGCGCGACCGACGTGAAGCCGAATCGCATCACCGCCGCACAGGAAGCCGCGAAGACCTTCGTCGCCGAATTGCCGCGCTCGGTGCGCGTTGCCGTCGTCTCGTTCGCCGGCACCGCCGCCGTGGTGCAAGCGCCCACGCTGAGCCGCGACGACGTGTACGCGTCGATCGACCGCTTCCAGTTGCAGCGCGGCACGGCCACGGGCAGCGGCATCGTGCTGTCGCTCGCGACGATCTTCCCCGACGCCGGAATCGACCTGTCGCAAATCACCGGCGCGCGCAACATGCCCGCGCAGCCCGGCGACAAGCCCAAGCAGGAGTTCACTCCAGTGGAGCCCGGCTCGTATGCGTCGGCAGCGATCATCATGCTCACCGACGGCCAGCGCACCACCGGCCCGGACCCGCTGGACGCGGCGAAGATGGCGTCGGAGCGCGGCGTGCGCGTCTACACCGTGGGCATCGGCACGAAAGAAGGCGAGACGATCGGCTTCGAAGGCTGGTCGATGCGCGTGCGCCTCGACGAAGATACGCTGAAGAATATCGCCGACCGCACGCGCGCCGACTACTTCTACGCCGGCACGGCCGAAGACCTGAAGAAGGTCTACCAGTCGCTCAGCACGAGGCTCGTCGTCGAGCGCAAGGAAACCGAAATCAGCGCGCTGTTCGCGCTGCTCGGCGCGCTGCTGCTCGTCAGCGCTGCGGGCTTGTCGGTGTGGTGGTTCGGCCGCGCCGCCTGAACGGACTCAACCGCGCCGGGCGGCCTCGCGAACGCGCCGAGATCCACGTGCGAAACTCCACCCGCCCCGCCGTAGTTCAATGGATAGAACGAGCGCCTCCTAAGCGCTAGATGTGGGTTCGATTCCCGCCGGGGGGGCCAGCCCAGGCCGGCCGAACATCTGGCGAGCGCCTCAACGCCCAGGCCTACAAACTGAGACGCAATTCCGGAAGCATTCAGAAACAACTGAAGGGGGTTCAACCCCCTGAACCGGGGGTGGCCACGCCACGTGCCGTGGCCATTGCTTCCTATACT
>JBEBHW010000198.1:0-6480 GCA_040081145.1 Burkholderiaceae bacterium | reverse complement strand
ATGATGCCGGGCAAGGACGGGCTGGAAGTCTGCAAGGCGCTGCGCGCGCAGGGCAGTGCCACGCCCATCCTCATGCTCACCGCCAAGTCGACCGAGCTCGACCGCGTGCTCGGTCTGGAGCTCGGCGCCGACGATTACCTCACCAAGCCGTTTTCGCTCGCCGAATTGCTGGCCCGCGTGAAGGCAATGTTGCGCCGCGCCGACCTGCTGCGCGCGGCGCAGGCCGTCAGCGCACCCGCCCAGGGCCTGCGCAATGGCGAACTCGAAATCCTTCCGGTGAAGCGCCAAGTCAAGCGCGACGGCGTGACGCTGGAATTCACTGCGTTGGAATTCGACCTTCTGCTGTACTTCGCGATGCACCCGGGTCACGTGTTCTCCCGTGCCCACCTGCTCGACGCCGTCTGGGGGTACACGCACGATGGCTACGAACACACCGTCACGACACACATCAACCGCCTGCGCGCGAAGATCGAAGCCGACCCGCTGCACCCGCAAGCCATCCTGACAGTGCGCGGCGCGGGCTACAAGATGCGCGAGGCGCCAGAGTGAAGGCGCCGCAGCTGACGGTTCGGCTGCGGCTTGCGCTCGCGATCGTCGCCACGGGCCTGATCACGGCGTTGCTCGTGATCGCCACCGTGCTCTACGCGTTTCAGCGCTTCGAGCGTGAGACCACGTTCCAACGCGCCAACACCTTTCTCGCACGCATCGCGACCAACGTCGAACTGCTCGACCTGCACGATCGTCAGCCGCTGGAACTCAACACCTGGATGCGCAGCGTCATGCTTTATGAGCCCGACAGCCAGCTCTATCTGCTCGACGCCCAGGGCACGGTCTTGTCCAGCACAGGCCATGCGAACCTGGCGCCGGGCTTCAAAGTGGCGCTCGCGCCGGTGCAGGCCGCAGCCCAAGGGGCGAGTGGTCCAGCGGCGATGCCGTACGTGATGGGCGACGACCCGGAACGCATGGCGCTTGACACGGTGGTCGCAGCGCGAATGCTGCGCCGAGCCGTGATTCGCAGCGGCGAACCGGTGTCGGGCTACCTGTACCTGGTGTCGCGCCGCCAGGACTTGCCGGGTTCGCGTTGGGAGGCGTTGCGCAACAGCTTTGCGTTTCCGGTGCTGCTGCTGCTGCTGGGCATCGTCGTTCTCACGACGGCGCTGGCGGCGGCAATCATCGCCGCCGTCACGCGGCCCCTGCAGCGCCTGACCGCCGCGGTTGCCGGGATTTCACTGACCGGCCTGGAGCAGGGTGGCGAACCGGCGCGTGTTGTGGGATGGGCGACGGCGACGGCCTCCGGCACGCGCCGGGGGGCACGCCGCAACGACGAGTTTGGCCAACTCGGCAGCGCGTTCGAGATGATGTTGACGACGCTGCGCAAGCAATGGGAAACGCTGCGCCGCCTGGACCACTTTCGCCGCGAAGGCGTGAGCAACCTGTCCCACGACTTGCGCTCGCCGCTGACGGCGACGCTGGCGTGCCTGGAAACGCTCGAAGCGCGTTGGGCCGCGCAGTCCCAATCGGCACCCGCCGACCGGGATCTCGTTGCGGTGGCGCTGCGCAACACGCGCAACGCGGCGCACCTGGTGCAGGCGTTGGGCGACTTGGCCAAACTCGACGAGCCGCAATTCCAACTGCGCCGGGAAATCGTCGATACGAGCGAATTGATCGACGACATCGGCTTGCGCTTCGCTCCGCGTGCGGCGCAAAAAGGCATCACGCTGGAAGTGCAGCACGCGGCTGACCTGGCCGCACCATTTGCCGCGCTCGACGTGGAACTGTTCGAACGCGCCATCGCCAACCTGATCGACAACGCACTCAAATTTTGCCCGGCGGGTGCACACGTCGAATTGGCGACGCGCCAAGCCGACGGCCGTGTGGAAGTTCGAGTCTGCGACACAGGCCCCGGCATCGCCGCCGCCGAACAGCCGCGGCTCTTCGACCGGTTCTACCAAAGCCGCGCGTCGGCGGCCCCCGCGGCGAGCGAGGGCGGCAAGGGCTTGGGGCTGGCCATCGTGAAGCGCATTGTCGAGCTGCATGAGGGAACGGTTGCGCTGTCGAGCCAAGTCGGGCGTGGCACCGAGGTCCTGATTTCATTGACCACTGCCCACCCTGCTCTGCCACAACGGGCGTCAGTGTCGGATGCGCACCACCGCGGGACCAATCCGGGGTAAGCCCCAGTTGCCACGGCAAAACGCCGGCGCCTAAAGTTCGCCCACTCGCATGGGGCGCCGTCAATGCGCTTGGACCATGGCGGGGGCTGAGGAGACGGTTCAGCGATACGTGCCGCGACAGGTTCGCAGGGCGGCAAAAACAAGGACGAGGTCGTAGCCAGCCAAGGGTGCCAAGCCGGCGCCCTTGGCGTCCGGCTTGATCGTTCGCGTTGTCGGTTTGCGCCCAATCTCATGCCCAGCCGCGCTCGCAACGGGCGCGATGCGTTGAAATGGACCGCTTTGGCACGCTTGGTGATTCTTGCCCGACGCTGCTCGCGTGCCTAATATCGGCTTCGCACCGGCGCGCCCTTTTTCGCTTCATGCCCATCGACCCGCAACTTCGCTCGCTGAAGATCGACATCCCGGCGCAGCCGGACGTGCTCGTCAAGCTGTCGCTGTTGATGAGCGACGAAAACGTCAATCTGCAGCACGTCGGCGCCTTGATCGGCGGCGACATGGCGCTGGCCTCGGCGGTGTTGAAGACGGTCAACTCCGCGCTCTACGGCCTGACTGGGCGGGTCCGCACCGTGCAGCAGGCGGTCACCTACCTGGGCATGCGCGAAATCAGCTCGGTCACGTTTGCCATGGGGCTGCGCGCCGTCTTTCCGCATGCGCCGGAACTCGAGCCGCTGTGGGAACGCGCCAGCGTGCGCGCGATGTTGATGGGCCGTATCGGCCAGGCCCTGCGTGTCGATCACTGGGCCGGGCACTCGGCAGGACTGTTCGAAGAATGCGGCAAGGCCGTGTTGTTCCGCCACGCGAGCGGCAAGTACCGGGCGCTGCTGAAGACCGCACACAACGACGAAGAACTGGTGTTGCTCGAGCAGCAAGAGTTCGGCGTCGGCCACGACGCACTCGGTGCCGCGCTGTGCGAAACCTGGGGCCTGGCGGCGGCGGCGGTGAACAGCGTGCGCTATCACGTGATCGTGAACGCGACGCGCCAGCTGCCTGAACAGATCGCCGGCCGCGACATCTGCGTTCTGTCGACGCTGGCCAATGCCCTCATGACCGACCCCGATACGATCGAAGACGTGGCAAAGGCGGTCGCTCCTCAGGCCGACCTCGACCCGGAATTCGTCGTTCGCGCCGCCAGCGGTGTCCGATCACACATTGAAGCGGTGATGGCCAAACGCGCCGACTGACTCGAGCGTCGCATTCGAGCGGGGGAGGTTCGTCGGGCGCATCGGTCCCGGCGGTCGCGGGCCGAGGCCGCATCAGAGCGCTTCATATTCGACCGAACGTGAAGTCAGGTGAGGCACCGCAGGCGGCGTCGCACTGATTTCCACGCTTGCCGCCCATGACGCGCCGATGTACCGCGGCACGCCGATGAGCCTGGAAACGCGCTTCACCGCAGCGAGCGTATTCCTCGCTTTGCCGGGAATGTTCAACCGCTACGCGCGAGGCGCCAAACTGCTCGACGAGGTGCTGGCCGATCCGCTGCTCACGGCAGCCCCGCTGGCGTTTCGCGGCGCGGAGTGGCTGCGTGCCGATCGACGAGGTGATCCATTTCGAGGATGCCGACAAATCCTTGCGCGTGATCAGCGTGAGCCGCCTCTTCGCGCACCTCTTCAAGGCAATGTAGTCGCGGCGCGCCGGATCAGCGCTGCGCCGCAAGCCAGTGCGTCGTGAACTCTGCCAGGTCCTGGTGTACCGACTTGACGAGGTGCTTCATCTCGTCGCCCGTATTCGGGCTGCCGTTGGGCGCGCGCAGCACGAGGGCCGTGTGCACTTGCGCGGGAATTCCGCGCAGGTAAGGCAGGTAGTCGTCGACGAAGGCGATCGGGTCCAGTGCTTCGATCGCGTCGGCCTTCGGGCTGCGCTCACCCGTGGCGTTGCCGGTGGCGATGACGCGCTCGATGGGAAAATCCAGGTCGCGCAGATTGCGCAGGCGCGCCGGCCCGTGTTCCAGCTCGAGCGCCGAAACGCAGACGAGATCGAAGCCCGCGTCAACGAGACGCTGACACGCGTCGACGGCGCCGGGCAGCGCCGGGCAGGTGGCCCAGAAATGTTCATCGAACTGAACCCGAAACTGGGCGCGTCGCGCCGCGTCCAGGCGCTCCACATCCCAACGGTCGATCGGCCAGTAGGCCAACGGGTCGCGCTCGCGCGGGTAGGCGCCGAAGGCACGCTGCCAGGCACTCGCATACGCGAGGTGAAAGTCGAGCAGCACGCCATCGGCGTCCAGGGCAATCAAGGGTCGGCTCATCGGGATGGCATCTTCGGGTGGCGTTAAGGTGCGGCCGGCGAGCGCACAGCACGCGCCGAACCCGCGATCAGGTCGAAGCGGAACAGGCGGCATTCGATCGGGCCGTTCCACAGCGGCACGCGGCGCGATTCCTTGAGACGCATCAAACCGGGCAATTTCATGTCGGGGCTGAGCACGTAAGCGGTCCAGCCGGCGGAGTGCGTGGTGTAGGCGCGCTTCCAATGGCTCGCCAGGCGCGCAAAAAAATCCGGCGCGGCTCTGCGGTTGTCGGCCTCGTGCGGCAGCTGACTCGCTGCGCCATGTGAAGAAGGCGCGATCGACGCGTCCACGCGTGCCGCCTTGCCGAGTGCCTCGATGCGTTCGCCGTAGGGCGGGTTCAGCATCAAGGTGCCCGGCAGGTCCGGCGCCAAGTCGGGTGCCGGGCGCTCCAGCGCGTCGCCGCCGTTGAACTGGATAGCGGCCCGCACGCCGGCGCGCTGCGCGTTGCGCCGCGCGAAGTCGACCATGCGAAACGACACGTCGCTGGCAAAAATCGGCACACTGCTTTCGTGAATCGCCGCCTGCGCGAGGCTTTGACGGCGTTGCCAATCGGCACGATGTTCGGCAGTGCAAAACGGCAACTGCTGCTGGAAGGCGAAGTGGCGCTTCAATCCCGGCGCGATGCCGCAGGCGATTTGCGCGGCTTCGATGGCGATCGTTCCCGAGCCGCAGCACGGGTCGTGCAAGGCCCCGCCGGCCAATGCCGTTCCGTGCCAGCCGGCGGCGGCGAGCATCGCTGCGGCCAGGGTTTCCTTGAGCGGTGCGTCACCCACGTCTTCACGCCAGCCGCGCTTGAAGAGGGGCTCGCCCGAGCTGTCGACGTACAAGGTCGCGACTTGCTCGTCCAGGTGCAGCAGCAAGGGCAGGTCCGGTCGCGACGTGTCGACGTTGGGTCGCTCGCCGGTCGCCTCACGCAGTTGGTCACACACCGCGTCCTTCACGCGCAAGGCGACGAAGTTCAGGCTCTTCAATGGGCAGCGATGCGCGGTGGTGTCCACCCGCAGGGTGTGCTGCGGCGTGATCCACGTTGCCCAGTCGACGCCAAGCGCCAGGGCGTACACGTCGGTTTCGTCGCGATAAGGCCCTGCCGCGACTTGAATCAATACGCGCTGGGCCAGGCGGCTGCCCAGGTTCAGCGCCATCACGTCGCCCACCGTCCCGTGCAACGCCACGCCGCCCCGCTGGCTGCGTACCGCGGCGTGCGGCAGCAGGCGCTGCACTTCCTGCGCAAGCAGGGCTTCGACGCCGGCGGCGCAGGGCAGGAACAGGGGTTGGGTCGCGGTGGGCATCGGCTGACGGGAGAGGCTACAGCGCACGCCGCAGGTTTGCCGGCGCGATGCGCAGCGCCTCGCGGTACTTGGCGACGGTTCGGCGCGCCACCTGGATGCCCTGCTCCTCGAGCATCTGTGCGATCTGGCTGTCCGAGAGCGGCTTGGCCGCATCTTCGGCGCCGACGAGTTGTTTGATGAGCGCGCGCACCGCGGTGCTCGACGCGTTGCCGCCGGCTTCGGTGTTGAGCGACGAGCCGAAGAAGTACTTGAGCTCGAACGTGCCGTAAGGCGTGGACATGTACTTGGCCGTCGTCACGCGCGAAATCGTCGACTCGTGCAGGCCCAGTTCGTCGGCAATCTCGCGCAGCACGAGCGGCTTCATCGCGATCGCGCCATGCGCGAGAAAGCCCTTCTGGCGCTCAACGATGGCCTGCGAGACGCGCCGGATCGTATCGAAGCGCTGCAGGATGTTCTTCATGAACCAGCGCGCTTCCTGCAGCCGCGAATTCAAGCCGGCGCCCGCGCCGTTCAGCGCGGCGGGGGGTGCCGCGCGGGCGCCGCGCGGCTGCCGAATCGCGTTGGCGTACATGTCGTTGATTCGCAGGCGCGGCATCACGTCGGCGTTGAGCAGCACTTTCCAGCCGCGCCCGGACTTCTGCACGAACACGTCGGGAACGATGACCAGGCTTTCGGCGTCGGCAAACTGGCGGCCCGGCTTGGGCTCGAGCGTCTTGATGAGCGCTTGCGCCTGCTT
>JBEBHW010000852.1:0-1342 GCA_040081145.1 Burkholderiaceae bacterium | reverse complement strand
TGCAGGTGGTGATCGGTCAATACGTGCTCGAATAGCGCAAGGTGCCTTCGTCGCTGGCCGACATCGGCCGTGCCGGCATGCTCGACCCCTGGGGCCGGGCGTACCTCTACACCGACCTCGGCGCACCCGGCGGCCATGGCGCGGCGCGCAAAGACCACAGCCTGAACCCGATCAACTCGGACTACGACCTCTACAGCATGGGCCCGGACGGCGTGACCAAGAAGCAGCTGACGAACAACGACAGCCTGGACGACATCGTGCGCGCGCGCGACGGTGCGTTCATCGGCGTCGCCGCCGACTTCACTTCCTGACGCCCCGCTTCGCGCGGCTCGAATCGGAATTTCAGCGTGCGACTCCGGGGAACCTTCTTACGCAGCCACGTCGCGAGGCGCATCTTCTTGCTCTTCGTCGTGTCGGCCTTCCTGCCTGTGGCGGTGCTGGCCTACCTGACCTTCGGGCAAGTCCACGAGCTGATGTTCTCGAGCGAGAAGCGCCGCTTGCTGAACACCGGAACGGCGTACATGCATTCCGTCTACGACCGGCTGCTCGGCGCGGCCTTCGTGCTGGACTCGCTGACGCGCTCGCAGCTTCACTCGCAGGCGGAATTCGACGCCAAACAGATCACCGACTCGATTGCGTTTCGCCGCGTCGAGCGGCTGACCGGCGTTGAACTTGGCACGGCGCTCGGAGACGGGGCGTCAACTCAGCTGGCATGGATTTCGGGCCTGGTTGTGGCGCACCTCGAAAAGGGCGAGATCGCCGTGCTCCCAGCGCGGCCGGACAGCGTCGACGTGGGTCCGTGGATGGCGCGCGCCGTCAACTCGCAAAGGCTTGCCGATGGCATCGTCGTCGCCGAATTGGAGCGAGAGTTTCTCTGGGGCAAGGCGGAAAACCTGACGCACGGCGTCCAGGTCTGCGTCTTCGGCGCGGCTTCGGTCGAGTTGAATTGTTCCGACCCTTCGATCGCCGCGCCGGCCCGCGAATCCGGCCTGGTTGCCGCTGGCGCACCTCATCAGGAATCGCGCGACGGGCGCTGGGCGATCGGCAGGAAGGCGCTGTTTTTGCGGCCGAAGTTCGCCGCCCCGGACTGGCACTTTGTGACGCTGCTGCCCCGCGAAGAGTCCGCTCCGGAGACCGAACGCATAGCGCGCAACTTCTTTGCAGTGGCGCTGCTGACGCTGCTGCTTGCCTCGTTCCTCAGCCTGACGCAGATCCGGCGCACCCTCGTGCCCATCGAGCGGCTGGTTCGAGGCACACGCCGCATTGCTAACGAAGTGTTCAACCGCCCGGTGCGGGTGCAGAGCAACGACGAGTTTGGTGAACTGGCGCGATGTCTGAACGC
>JBEBHW010000197.1:0-6499 GCA_040081145.1 Burkholderiaceae bacterium | reverse complement strand
ACATGTGCGCCGGCGAGACGATCGCGTAGTCGACCGACACGCCCTGGTTCATGTAGGCGAAATAGTCTTTCTCCAGGCCGAGCTCGGAATTCTTGTGGAGTACGAAGTTGATCGGCTTGGCGTAGTACTGCTTGACGAGTTGTTCGAACTTGACCATCGCCTTGGTGAACGCATGATCGTCATTGAACTGCGACGCGCCGTGCAGCGTGATCGGCGCCTGGGCCGAGACGCCGAAAGCCAGCGCCGCAGAAAGTGCTGTGGCGCAGCGCAATGCCGCGCGAAGGGAATGTCGCATAGTCTCCTCCATTGGGGTTGAACCGGTCCCCGGATGCAGCCGTGCGCTGCGGGACAGGCCGTGGGATCGGGGCGATTGAATCGGAAGCGCTGCACCGTGTCAACGCGGCGGGCTTCTGGTTTGCACCTAGACCAGGGCTGAGTGCACGCAGCGGCGATCAAGGCTGAGCTCAGACGCAGCGCTCGGGCGCCGCACCCGCGCTGCCGTTCACTCCGGCATCACGAGCGTGGTCGCAAAGCCGTCCGACTTTTCTTTGTCGGCTTTGGCGCCTGCCGGCCGCGGCGGCGGGCTGCGGCGCAGGCGGTCGAGTTCGTCGTAAGCGGCGCGCAGGCGTTCTTCGGCGTCGAGCATGGCGGCGCGTGGCCGGTCGCCGGCGCTGGCGAGTTGGCGCTTGAAGGACAGCCGTGCGAGCTCGAGTTCGCGTTGGGCGCGTGCCTGCACCGTGCGCAACTCGTTCGCTGCGGCCGAGTTGCGCTGCTCCAGCTGGTCGGTGGTGGCGCGCAATTGCGCGACGAAGTTGGTCCGCGACACGCGCATCGCAATGGCCCAGCCGATGGCGGTGCCAATTGACAAGGTCAACCCAAGGTAGCCCCAGAATTCGCCGGACTTCAAGTCTCACCCCTTACACGGACGCGCGCGCGATGACCCCATGTCGCCGCGAGACGTGCCCCTGCGTTTATCGGTCCGAATCGCCGTCAACTGAACGGTGCGGGGCGGGCGCAGGCGCGCCGGTCGTGACATATGCCCCGGGCTGCGCAGCCAGGGCAGCACGGACGCGGCCAATAGACCGCGCCGACACGCCGGCAAGACCTCATCGCGCAGCCTCCGCCCAGGCGCCTAGACTAGGCGGCAGGCGTGCATCGCTTGGCGCGGTGGTAGCTTCCCGTGCCGCGCGTCAATACGCGGTCGTCGGGGAGGATGTCTCCTGGCTCGAATTCGCCCGCCCCGATCACCTCTTGATAGACCGGGCCGAAATCGATGCTCGCCAGCTCGAGCAGCTCGTCGAAATCGCCGATCACGAAGTAGGTTTCCTGGAAATCGTCGATGCGGTAGCGCGTGCGCATGACGCGTTCGAGTGCAAAGCCGATGCGGTGCGGCGACGCGTCGTCCAGCGCGAAGACGCTCTCCGTGCGCGACGACGCGATGCCCGCGCCGTAAATGCGCAGGCCCTCGGGCTGTTGCACGAGGCCGAACTCGACGGTGTACCAGTACACGCGGGCGAGTTTGTCGAGCACGCCAAGCGATTGCGCGCGCAAGCCGCCCGCGCCGTAGGCCTGGATGTAGTCGGCGATCACCGGGTTCATGAGCATCGGCACGTGGCCGAACACGTCGTGGAAGACGTCGGGCTCTTCGAGGTAGTCCAGGTTTTTCGGGCTGCGGATGAAGTTGCCCGCCGGGAAGCGCCGGTTCGCGAGGTGCTCGAAAAACACTTCGTCGGGAACCAGGCCCGGCACGGCGACGACCTGCCAGCCCGTGCGCTGCATCAGCACCTCGGACAAGGCTTCAAAGTCAGGAATTTGCGCGGCTGAAATCGGCAAGCGCTGCATGCCGTCGACGAACTGATCGCAGGCGCGGCCGATCAACAGTTGCGTCTGGCGCTCGAACAGGACTTTCCACACGGCGTGGTCTTGCGCGGCGTAGTTGTTCCAGCCTTGGGCGATGGTCCAGTCGCGGCGTTCGGGCCGGGGCGCCGTGTCGGCGTCGTGCTTTGGGGCCTGCGATGCAGGATCGAGGCCGGACGAAGCCTGCTTCATGTCACGCGGTCTGGATCACGCCACGCGAGATCTGGTCGCGCTCCAGCGATTCGAAGAGCGCCTTGAAGTTGCCCTCGCCGAAGCCGTCGTCGCCCTTGCGCTGGATGAATTCGAAGAACACCGGCCCGAGCAGCGTCTGCGAAAAAATCTGCAGCAGCAGGCGCGGCGCAGCGCCTGGTCTGCCGGCGTCGACGTTGCCGTCCATGAGGATGCCACGCGCCTGCAATTCGCTGACGTTCTGGGCGTGACCGGGCAGGCGTTCGTCGAGCATCTCGTAGTACGTGCTTGAGGGCGCGCTCAGCACCGGAATTCCGGCGAGCTGCAGCGCGTCGACACTCGCAATCAAGTCGTCGGAGTGCAAGGCAATGTGCTGGATGCCTTCGCCGTTGAATTTCATCAGGAACTCTTCGATCTGGCCGGTGCTCTTGGACGCCTCCTCGTTCAGCGGGATGCGGATCTGGCCGTCGGGCGCCGTCATCGCCTTGGAGGTGAGGCCGGTGTAGTCGCCCTTGATGTCGAAGTAGCGCATCTCGCGAAAGTTGAACAGCTTCTCGTAAAAGCCCGCCCAGTACGCCATGCGGCCTCGGTAGACGTTGTGCGTGAGGTGGTCCACGCGCGTCAGGCCGTGGCCGCGCGGGTGCCGGTCCACGCTTGGGAGAAAGTCAAAGTCGATGTCGTAAATCGATTTGCCTTCTTCGAAGCGGTCGATCAAGTAGAGCGGCGCGCCGCCGATGCCTTTCACGGCGGGCAGGCGCAGCTCCATCGGCCCGGTGGGCATGAACACCGGCTGCGCGCCGAGTTCAATCGCGCGCTGATACGCCTTGTGCGAATCCCGCACCCGGAACGCGAGGCCGCACGCCGAGGGGCCATGCTCTGCGGCGAAGTACCAGGCGGCGCTCTTGGGCTCGCGGTTCACGATGAAATTGATGTCGCCCTGGCGGTACAGCACGACGTCCTTGGAGCGGTGTTTGGCGACCATCGAGAAGCCGAGCTTCTCGAAGACGGGCTCGAGGACGTTCGGCTTGGGCGAAGCAAATTCGACGAATTCAAAACCCATCAGGCCCATTGGGTTGTCGAACAAATCGGCCATGGTCTGCCCTTCCGGTTGCTGCGCGTGTGCGGCGCAGGCGGCATTGTAGGGAGGGCTCCTCCCCACCCGGGGTTGGGGGATGGCCCCATGTTGCCGCGCGTCTTACCATTGATCGAGGAATTAAGGTCCAAACAATAAAGCAGGAGGAAGCTCATGAGCGACAGCGAGTCCGCCGTTGGCGAAATGCACAACCCGTCGCGCCGGCAGATGGTGCGGGTCATGCTGCAAAGTGCCGCAGCAGTGCCTTTGATGGGGGCGGCACTGGGTGCGGCCCCGGCAGGCGCGAACGCGGCAGGGTCGCAGGCCGAAGCGCCGGCGAGCGACGTGGCGACCGTGATTCGAGACTTCAGCGATCCTTATCTTGAGCTGCTGCGGCTGCTGACGGTCGCCGCGGAAATCGAACACGGGTTGATGGTCCAGTACCTCTACGCGGCGTTCTCGGTCAAGCCGGTTTACCGGGCCGTTGCAGGCCACGGCGCGCCGAACACGAACGACCTGATCGGGATTGCGGTGCAAGAAATGCAACACCTGGGCAAGGTGAACCAGCTGCTCGTCGCGCTCGGCGCGTCGCCGGTGATGATTCGCGAGGACTTTCCCTTCGAGCCCGACATCATTCCGTTTCGCCTGCGCCTGGAGCCGATGAGCCGGGCGTCGCTCGGCCGCTACGTGTGGTGCGAATCGCCGCCCGGGGCGACCGACGTGCACCACGTGCACGGCGCCGAAGACCTGGCGTTTTGCCGGCTCCTCGAACACGTGCTCGGCAAGGAGCAGCGCCCGAACTTTGTCGGCAACTTGTACGACGCGGTGATGAGTGCCGTGAATGAGGTCGCCGCGACCAAGGACGCCAGCCTGCCCGACGTGCTGGCCTGGTTGCCGGCGCTCCAGGAGATCAAGAGCGAGGGCGAACTCGGGCACTTTCAGTTCTTCAAGCGCACGTTTCTGGGCAAGCACGAGGGCTTTGGCGGCAGGCCCGATCCGTGGATGCTGCCCGCCTCCGACCCGCTGTACCCGGCGTTCCAATTGCCCGTCGACCCCACGGCTTACATCGGGCATCAGCATCAAATTCTGGATCCGGCCGCACAGCGCCTTGCCTGGCTCGGCAACCTGCACTACTGGGTGGTGCTGAACCTGCTGTCGCTGGGCTACAGCGTCGGCTCGCAGGACATGGTGGCCTTGTCGCGCGGCCACATGATGGTGCCATTTCAATCGTTGGCACGACAGCTTGCGCAAATGGGCTCGGGAATGCCCTTCGATCCGCTCGGCCAAGGCTACCTGCGCAGCGTGAAGAATGGCGGCAGCCTGCGCTTCCTTCGCCGCCTGCTCGACGAGGCAGACCGACTGGAGGCGCAGATCGGCAAGGGTCTGCCGAGCGACTACGCAGTGGGGTTTTGCAAGGCGACGAGCGCGGCGCTCGGCCAGCTCGAGCCAGTCCTTCGCACGGCGCGTGCGCCCACGCAGCCGTGGGACGACGGGCTCGGTTGAATCGAACCCCGGGTCGCGTTTCGGGGGGGTGATCATTCGGCCGCTTCCGAGGCCCCGATTCGGGCGCTGCCTGGAGTGGCGCAGGGGCTCCTAAAATTGCGGCTCACGATCAAGGGCCTATGGACGCGCAATCGCAGCAGGCCGCGCGCGCTGCGGCGCGCGCGGCATTCAGCGCACAGGAAGTCGACGACATTCAGGCGCGCTGGCACGTGGGACTGCTCGGCGGCTTGCGCCTGAGCGACGGTGTGCAGCACCTGACGCGCTTGCCGAGCCGCGCCGTCACCGCGCTGTTGGCACGCTTGGCCCTGGCGCCCGAGCGTGCCCACCCGCGCGAAGAATTGATCGAATTGCTTTGGCCCGGCGTGGATGCGAGCACCGGGCGCAATCGCCTGCGCCAGGCGCTGTCGACGCTGAAAAGCGTTCTCGAGCCGGCGGGGCAGAAGGGCTTGCAGCCCGTCTTGCTCGCCGATCGCAATGACGTGCGAGTCCACGCCGGCAGCTTGGCCTGCGACGCGGTGCAGTTCGAGCGCCATGTTCGTGCGGGTCGCGCCGCGGCGGCGCAGCATGTCTATCGCGGCGAGTTGCTGCCCGGGTTTTACGACGACTGGATCGACGAAGAGCGCTTGCGTCTGGCTGCGCTGCACGATCGCGTGGCTCTGCTTGCGCAACGCAAGGCCGAACCCTTGGCGACGCCTGCATCGGAGCGTGCCCCCGACGCGCAGCCCCCGCCAAGGCGCGTGACCTTGCCCAGCTACCTGACGCGAATGTTCGGCGCGCACGCGCAAGCCGCGCGGCTGCGCGCCCTCGTGCTGGCGCAGCGTTTGGTGACGCTCGTCGGCCCGGGCGGCGCGGGCAAGACGCGCCTGGCGGTCGAGGTGGCGCATTCGCTGCGCGAGCACGCCGACTGGCCCCTGCCGGTGCCCGACCCCGCTCTGCCCTTCGACCTGATCGCCTTCGTCACGCTCGCTGCGTGCACGACGCGCGCCCAGATGAGCGACGCGTTGACCGGCGGTTTGCAGATCGAACCCGGCGCGGCTGATGCATTGCACGCGCTCACCGAAGCGCTGAGCGGGCGGCGTGTGTTGCTCGTGCTGGACAACTTCGAGCAGCTCGCCGGGCTCGCCGAAGACCTGATTCAACACCTTGTGACGCGCCTGCCCGCGTTGCACGTGCTCGTGACGTCACGCCGCCCGCTGGGGCTGGACGGCGAGCACGAGTTCGGCGTCGCCACGCTGGAGCTTCCGCCCCGCGATGCCGGGCTGGAAGGCGCCTCCGGCAACGCCGCGGTCGAGCTGTTCGTCGAGCGCGCGCGCGCCGTGCGCAGCGACTTTCACCTGAGCGCGCGCAACGCGCCGACGCTGGTCGCGCTGGTGCGTGCGCTGGAAGGCATGCCGCTGGCGATCGAACTCGCCGCGTCGCGCGTGCGCAGCATCGCCCCCGCGCAAATGCTCGCGCGCCTGGGCGAGCCCGGCACGCCACGCCTGGACTTGCTCGCGCGCAGCGGTACGCGCAGCGCGCCCGACGCGCGCCACGCGTCGATGCAGCGCGCCATCGCCTGGAGCTGGGAACTGCTTGAACCGCAGCAGGCGCAGTTGCTCTGCGCGCTGACCGTCTTTGCCGGCGAATTCACTGGTGCTGCGGTGTTTGCGCTGGTGGGCGCGGCGCCGGGAACGCAGCAGCGGCTCGACGAATTGGTCGCAAACTCGCTCGTGCACGCCCACGTTGCCGCCCAGCCGGCCGATGCTGACGACACGAGCGAGACCTGGCGCTTCAGCCTGTACCAGCCGATTCGCGAATACGCCGCGACGCAACTCGACGCGGCCACGGCGCACCATTGGCGAGGCCAGCTGCGCGCCTGGGCTTTGCACTGGGCGCAGA
>JBEBHW010000196.1:0-6492 GCA_040081145.1 Burkholderiaceae bacterium | reverse complement strand
GTACATGATCATGTGGTCGGTGCGGCTTTCCCACAGCGGCTCGATGACTTTTTCGCGCCACTGGATCGAACGGTTGCTCGCCGTCACCGAGCCCGAGGTCTCGAACTGCGTCGCCGCGGGCAGCAAGTACACGCCGCGCTTGGCGTTCTGCTCCTCCTTCTTGCCCGGCATCGCCGCCATCGCCGCGGTCGCCGACGGGTACGGGTCGATGACGACGAGCAAGTCGAGCTTGTCCATCGCGCTCTTCATTTCCAAACCGCGGCTTTGCGAGTTCGGTGCGTGGCCCCAGAAGAACAACCCGCGCAAATTGCTGTCCTGGTCGATCAGCTCGTTCTTCTCCATCACGCCGTCGATCCAGCGCGACACCGTCATGCCGGGCTTGCTCATCATGCCTGGCGCGTACTGCTTCTTGATCCACTCGAAGTCCACGCCCCACGCCGCGGCGAAGTGCTTGAACGCACCTTCGGGCAGGCCGTAGTAGCCGGGCAGCGAATCCGGATTCGGGCCGACGTCGGTCGCACCTTGCACGTTGTCGTGGCCACGGAAGATGTTCGCGCCGCCGCCGGACACGCCGATGTTGCCCAGCGCCAACTGGAGGATGCACGACGCGCGAACCATCGCGTTTCCGATCGTGTGCTGCGTTTGACCCATGCACCAGACGATGGTGCTCGGGCGGTTCTCGGCCATCGTCTTCGCGACCTTGAGGCAAGTCGCCTCGTCGACGCCGCAGGCATCGAGTACCTTGTCGGGTGTCCAGTTCGCCATCACGTCGTCACGGATCTTCTCCATGCCGTAGACGCGGTCGTTGATGTACTTCTTGTCTTCCCAGCCGTTCTTGAATACGTGGTAGAGCACGCCGAAGAGGAAGGGAATGTCGGAGCCCGAGCGAATGCGAACGTAGTCGTCGGCCTTCGCCGCGGTGCGCGTGAAGCGCGGGTCGACGACGATCATCTTCGTCCCGGTTTCCTTGGCGTGCAGCATGTGCAACAGCGATACCGGGTGCGCTTCGGCAGCGTTGCTGCCGATGTACAACGCCGCTTTCGCATTCTGCATGTCGTTGTACGAATTCGTCATCGCCCCGTAGCCCCAGGTGTTGGCGACACCGGCAACCGTGGTCGAGTGGCAAATGCGCGCCTGGTGGTCGCAGTTGTTGCTGCCCCACAGGCTGACCCATTTGCGCAGCAGGTAGGCCTGCTCGTTGTTGTGCTTGGAGGAGCCGACGACGAAGATTGAATCCGGCCCGCTCTCCTTGCGCAGCTCGAGCATCTTCGCGCCGATTTCCTCTAACGCCTGATCCCAGCTGATCTTCTGGTACTTGCCGTTCACCAGTTTCATCGGGTACTTGAGGCGGTACTCGCCGTGGCCGTGCTCGCGCAGCGCCGCGCCCTTGGCGCAATGCGCGCCCAGGTTGATGGGCGAGTCGAACACCGGCTCCTGGCGCACCCAGACGCCGTTTTCCACGACCGCGTCGACCGCGCAGCCCACCGAACAGTGGCCGCACACGGTGCGCTTGACTTCGATCTTGCCCTTGCCGCTACCGGCCACAGGGTCTTTTGCCTCGGCCTTTTTCACCAACGTCAGTTGCGACGTGGCAATGCCGGCGCCGACACCGAGGCCCGAGCGGCGCAGAAAAGCGCGACGGTCCATCGTGGGGATGGCGCGCGAGACACCGCGGGCCAGGCTGGCAACCAATGCCGACGACGCTTCGCCGCCGGCCGATGAGGATTTGCGCGTAAGCAGCATGGGAGTCTCCTTCCTCAGATCCTGGCGGTACGGTAGTAGTGCAGGACGTGCGGCGTTTCCTGGTAGCCGGCCGACTTGTCCACGTCAGACACGGGTTTGACCGCAGCCACTTCGGCGGCCTGGCGCGGCAACAGCGTCGCCGCCGCGGCCAGCACCCCTGCGGTACCCGCCCCGGCAAATACGACGCGGCGTGACAACTTCGGTTCAGATGGTTTCATCGACGTCTCCAAATGCGGAACTCGAAACTCTGGCTCGTGCAGGCATCTGCATGCCATTGCATATCTTAGGGCGTCTGGCGCACCGTTTTGAGCCGGACTTGCACTATGGCGGCACTCTCTTTTCCCAGAGGATTAGGGTAAATCCGGGTACTCAGCGCCCCTGCACCAAGGCTAGGGAAGCAAATCGAAGCCCTGGATTTCCACCTGCATGAACGCCCTGGTGAAGCTGGCGAGCACCCGGTAGAGCTGGGCACGCGAATGCGCCTCGAGCGCGTCGCAGAACTTTTCGACCCAGGGCTGCAGGTGGGCGCGAAACACGCGCCGCTGCTGCTCCAGGTTGCACACCGCCACGTCGTCACCGGCGATCAGGTAGCGCATCACTTCGAACAGCGCGGCAACGTGGTCTTCAGTCTGGTTGCTCTGCTCGCCCGGCGCCAGACCGAGCGCCGCCAAATCAGTGCGCAACTGGGCGAGCGGCTTCTCGTTGAGAAAACCCGTCAGGTAGAACGAACCGAAAGCGAACACTTCGGGTTTGCCCACGCCGAGGAACAGCGCGTCGAATTCTTCGGCGGCGCTGCCCGGCGTCGCCGCCCGCATCGCGCCGACGAGCATCTGCCACGGCGCTTCCAGAAACGCCCCGGGCTGCGGAGCCTGCGTCACCGCGACTTCGAATTGCGCAAGCAGTTCGGCGTCGGGCGGCGCGAGCCACAGACGCGCGAGCAAGCCGTACAGCTCGGCGCGGGCGAGCTCTTCGCTGTCGTCACTGCTGGCGAATTGCAGGGCTTGGGTGACCATAAAGTTCTCTGCTACAGATCGGTGATCTTCACTTCGTTCGGATTCGTGTGCAGGTCGATGACACGGCAGTCGCCGCACATCTTCAGCCGGTCTGCGGCAGCGCCCTGGAACGCCGAGTGGCCGACCAGCTTGGCGATCATGTTTTCGATCGCCGGCTGCGTGCCGAAGCCCTTGCCGCACTTGATGCAGGCGAAAGGCTCCGCTTCGTGCAGCACGCGCGCGCTTTTGCGCGCCTTGCCGGAATCCAGCAGCCAGAGGCGCGGCTCGAGCGCAATCGCGCCTTCCGG
The DNA here is from genome assembly GCA_040081145.1 of Burkholderiaceae bacterium. Classification (GTDB taxonomy): domain Bacteria; phylum Pseudomonadota; class Gammaproteobacteria; order Burkholderiales; family Burkholderiaceae_C; genus JAEMQF01. The sequence goes on along the minus strand of JBEBHW010000196.1, from coordinate 3,449 downwards.
ACACGTGATTTCGCACAAGCCGCACTGCACGCAATTCTTTTCGATGAACTTGAGCTGCGGCTTGTCCGGGTTGTCGGCAAGCGCCGCCTCCGGGCAGGCGCCGACGCAGCTCAGGCACATCGTGCATTTGGCGGTGTCGATGTTCAAGCTGCCGAACGGGCTGCCTACCTCCGGCAGGGCAATCGCCTCGGGAATCCGCACCGCGTTGCCCATCAAGTGGTCGACGCCCAAGTCGAGCGTCGCGCGCTTATCGGCCTGCACGGTATAGCTCGCACTTTTCGCCACGCCGGTCGCGGGCGGCGCCTGGAGCGCCTGATCGAGCGTTTGAGCGTTGCTCGCGTGAATCAGGCGCAAATGCTCGCCGCTCATTCCCAGGCCCGTCAAGATGGCCTGCGCCACCGCCATTTGTTCGGCGACAGCAGCGCGGTAAGCAGGCGCCTCTTCATCAGTCATCAACACCCAGACCTGCGAAGCTCCGTAGGCAATTGCCGAGAGCCACAGGTCGATGCCGACCGAGGCCGTGTGCCATACGTCGACCGGCAGCACGCGCGCCGGAACACCACGAACGGTTTTGTCGGTTCGCGCGGCGCGGCCCAAGTTGCCTATCAGCGCCGCGCCCGCCCCCTGGCTGTGCAGCAACAAGGCCGCGTCGCGCCCGCCGGCGCGCTGGTAGGTGGAGAGCAGGGTGCGCAGGCGTTTGCCCATGTCGCCGGCGTGCGGCGTCGCGTAGGTGAGCGCGCCGCTCGGGCACACCGTGGTGCACGCGCCGCAGCCCACACACAGGTTCGGCTCGACGATGATTCCGGCACTCGACGACCCGATCGCAGCGCCGACCCGGCCCACCTTGCTCGCCTTGCCCTTTTGCGACGCATCGCTGCGAATCGCCTGCGCCGAACACACGTCGATGCAGGCGCTGCAGCCGATCACTTCATTGCGGCTGTGCGCGCAAATCTTCTGCTTGTAGTTGAAGAACTTCGGCTTCTCGAAGTCGCCCACGCTCTCGCGCAATACCAGCACCGCCTTGATGAGCGAGGTGTCGTCGGCAGCGTGGTGGTAGCCCTGAGGCGGCTGGTGCGAGCTCATTGCCGGCATCGCGCCGAGATCCAGGATCAAATCAAAGGCTTCGCTGACCTCTTGCGCGCCGCGCTGGAAGTCGATCGCCCCCGCCGCCTCGCAGACGCGCACGCAGTCGCGGTGGCTTTTGCAGCGCGACATGTCGACCTGGTAGCTGAAGTCGATCGCGCCTTCGGGGCAGACGTCGATGCACGCGTTGCAGCGCGTGCGCAGGTCCAGATCGATGGCGTTGCCGGCGCGCCAGCTCACTTCGAACGCGCCGAGCCAGCCGTGAATGCCGAGCAACTCGCCGGCGTGCACCGCAACGTCGCGTTGTTGCGGAACGCTGCCCCCCGGGCGCGCGAGCAGCACGCTCACGCTGAGCTTGTCGGACAACATTTTCGCTGCGCGCATTGCCGCATCGGCCGCAGCGCCGACGATCAGCACACGCCCTGCCGACTTGTAGCCCACCACCGGCACGGGATCGGGCTCAGGCAGCTGCGCCGCGGCGATGAGCGCAGCGATCTTCGGCGTTGCGGCTTTGGCGTCTTTCGACCAGCCCCCCGTCTCGCGAATATTGACGAAGCGAATCGGCCGCTCGTTCAGGCCGGGCGCGCCTTCGGTCTGAGCGTTGAGTTCGAGGAACAGCCGCGCTTCCTGGGTGCAGCCGATCAGAATATCGTCGCCGCTCTTGGCGGCGCGCTGGAACGCCGAAGCCTCGCGGCGGCACAGCGTCGTGTGGCCGAACTCGAGCCCTTCAGCCTGGGGGCCCAGGGCCTTCGTCAGGGCCGCGCCATCCAGCGGCATCGTCCGGTTGCAGTCGCAGATCAGAGTCTTCATGGGCAGGTTCGATTTCGTCAGGTGCCGACTGTGCCAGCACGGGGGGCGGTGCGCCATCGGGACTTGCCTTGGCGGCGCCTGCGGGAAGCGCAGTCTGGGGCGAGAGTGGCTCCGCCGCCTGCGCTGCCGCGAGCACCTTCGCCTCGGCCGCCTCTTCGTCGGCAAACAGGCCCAGCGCGCGCGCCGACGTCATCTGGCGCAACATAGCCAGCGGCAGCGGATCGGGCTTTCCGTAATCGTCGATGTAAGTGTCCAGGCCGTCCATGACGTTGAAGTGCGGGTCGCTGAAGAGCTTCTTCATCGCCGCGTTGCGCACCTGCGGGTCCACTTGACGGTTCACATAGGGCGAATAATCGGACTCGCGCGTGAGTTTCGCGACGTCGTCCAGATTGGGCAGCGCCGGTGCCTCAGGCGGTGCGGTGGCAGGCGCGAGTGTCGCGTCTGCCTGAGCCAGCGGCGCTGCTGTGCAGCCAGGCGGGGTGGCCGGGGGCAGCCCTGCGGGTGAAGCCGCCGCTTCGTCGGGCCGGACCGGCGCCTCGCGCCCCATCTTGCGTTTCGACCAGCGCGACAAGAAACCTTCGCCGTCACTCATCATGACCTCTTGTCCGGCGCGACAAACGACGCCGGGCGGCGGCGCTTTTTCGGCTCGGGCTTGTAATGCTCGTCGGTGAACGCCTGCAACCAAGCCGCTTGATCGGCGGGCAGAGGCACGTTGTCGACGCGCTCCTGGGCGTCGAGCCAGCGCCCGGCTTCGTTGTACGACAGGCTTACGGTTTCCGGCCAGGCGCGCGACGGATCTTCGTCGTCGCTGCGCCAGACGACAAACCACACCGGCGAGCCCGAACTCAGATTCAGGTAGTAGCCCTCGGCCTCGTCGCGAAACAGCTCCAGCTTGAAGCCGGGGAACAGCGTGCGACAGAACTTGCCGTCGTCGCGCAACACACGCGGACCGGTGCCGAACGCAGGTTCGGCAGGAACCACGTCGACCACCTTGAAGCGCCAGTCCTCCCAGCGATTCGGTTGCGCTTCGCGCTCCATCACCACGGCGACTTCGACGGCCGGGCGGTCCATGTCGGCTACGTCGTTTTCGAGATCGAAATCGTCGGAAACTTCGACGAAAAGTCTTTCGTGCGCTGCGCGATCTTCACCGCCACCTGGCGTGCCACCGACTTGTACAACTGAGCGATTTCGCCGTCGGGATCGAACACCACACTCGGCCGCCCTGAATCGGCCTGCACGCGAATCGACAGGTTCAACGGCAGCGCGCCGAGGTAGTCGATGTTGTAGTCCTTCGCCATGTGCTTGCCGCCGTCCTCGCCGAAGATGTGCTCCACGTGGCCGCACTTCTCGCACACGTGCACCGCCATGTTCTCGACGACACCCAGAATCGGCACCCCGACCTTCTCGAACATCTTGATGCCCTTCTTCGCATCGAGCAGTGCGATGTCTTGCGGCGTCGTCACGATCACCGCGCCCGTGAGTGGCACCCGTTGCGAGAGCGTGAGCTGGATGTCGCCGGTGCCCGGGGGCATGTCGACGATCAGGTAGTCGAGCTC
>JBEBHW010000851.1:0-1350 GCA_040081145.1 Burkholderiaceae bacterium | reverse complement strand
CGTGCTCGGGCTTTGGTCAGGTGATGATCGACCACATGTAGCCTTGCCGAGTTCGCGGCAGCCCTGCAAGGGCCGCAATGCTTGGGGCCCACTGCCTAAGGAAGGTCTGCTCTATTGACTTCCAGTAGTGCCTATCGGTGAATGCATTGAATTCGGTGTTTCTCAGCGCAATGAATTCGAAATCTTCGGCATTGGTCTCGCGGCAAGGTCGGTTTCCGCTCTTTTCAAGCCGCAAGCGCCATTTGCGGGCGGATTTGTCCATCCAGTACAACGAGCTTTTTTCGCACCATCCACAGATTGGCCAGCGCGAACAACGTGTTGAGTTGCGCGGTGTTCTTCTTGAGTCCGCGGTAGCGCACTTTCACGTGGCCGAACTGACGCTTGATCACGCGAAACGGATGCTCGACCTTGGCTCGCACGCTGGCCTTGAGCCGCTCGACTTGATCGATGAGTTGACCCAGCTTGCTCGTCTTGTCCAACGCGGCGCGCTTGCCCGGGCGCATGGCCACGTGCCAGGCCACACCCTCGGGCGCGTCGGGGCGCTTGTGCGCACCTTGATAGCCGGCATCGGCAAACACATCGGTCTCCTCGCCGTGCAGCAACGTGTTGCCCTCGACCACGTCGTTGACGTTGCCCGCGGTGCCGCGCACCGTGTGCACCAGACCCGACTCGGCATCCGCGCCGATGTGGGCCTTCATGCCGAAGTACCACTGGTTGCCCTTCTTGGACTGATGCATCTCGGGGTCTCGCTCCCCGCTGGCGTTCTTGGTCGAGCTGGGCGCAGCAATCAGCGTGGCGTCCACCACCGTGCCGGCGCGCAGCATCAGGCCTTTGTCGCGCAGCAACTCGTTGACCACCTCCAGGATCTGTGCGGCCAGCTTGTGCTTTTCCAGAAGGTGGCGAAACCGCAGGATGGTGGTCTCGTCAGGCAGCCGGGTGTTCCAGTTCAGACCGGCGAACTCGCGAAACAGCGGCATGTCGTGCAGCGCCTCTTCCATCGCCGGATCGCTCAGCGTGAACCACTGCTGCATGAAGTGAACACGCAGCATCGTCTCCAGAGGAAACGGCGGGCGACCTCGTCTGCCCTCGGGCGCGTAGGGCATCACCAACTCCACCAACCCCGCCCAAGGCACCACGCGATCCATCTCGGCAAGAAACTCCCGCTTGCGCGTTCGCTTCGTCGTCAGGTTCAGACCCAAATCGGTTTGTTGCATGGGTCACATTCTCGCCGCCACTTCATCCCCGGGCACCCATACTTGCGCGGGACTTTTGCAGACTTTCCCTAAAGGGGCCAGGCTCGAGATTCCGAGGCTCGAGATTCCCGAACTAAGGAAGGTCTGCTCTATTGAC
>JBEBHW010000195.1:0-6566 GCA_040081145.1 Burkholderiaceae bacterium | reverse complement strand
CGGGCGAGTTGATGTAGTACGGGTTGCCCGGCGGGATGGTTTCCGAAGTGGCGCACCCGGTGCATTGATTGCCGCTGACGAGCCCGCCGACCGTGCGCGCGCTGCTGTAGGTACCCACACCGGTGCACCCTGCCGCGACGATGCTCTGCGTCGTCGGCCCGATCGAGGCGAACGGGTAGGCGAACGAATGTATCTGGTTCGGATACCAGGTGTTGAGGGTCTGCAGGTCGCCGCAGATGGCGGTGCGTTGCGCCGCGTCGGAAAGTGTGGCGAGGTCGACGTGATTCGTCGTGTGACCACCGATCTCGTGGCCGTCTGCGAACAATGCGTCGAGTTCGGCTTTCGTCAGGTAGCCCCCGCCCGAACCGATGAGGTTGGCGTTGACGTAGAAAGTGGCCTTCATCGCGCGGCTGCGCAGAATCGCGCCGACTGCGGACTGCGTCAGGCCGTCGTCAAAGGTCAACGAGACGATGGTGCGTGCACTCGCAGCGTACGCGGACTGCATCGAAGCTACGGCGAACAGGGCCACCAGCAGCATCAACATTCGCAGCACCGCGTTCGGTGCGCGGCGCGCACGCTGTGCAGACCTTGTCACATCAAGGGTGTGTGCGGAGAACAGGTTGCTCGTTCTCATGTCAGTACACCTCGATGTTCGAATAGGCGGGCTGCGCCAGGTGCCTCGATCCGTTGTCCGGAGAGACGGCGACGACGAGCGTGTAGGACCCGGCCACGCCGAAAGTCACGCGCAACGGCCAACGCTTGTTGAATCCCTCGTTGATGGCGAACCCGCCGCGCTTGTGGCGCTCCTGATGTTTGGCGACGACTTCACTGCCAATCGCGCCCATCACGCCGCCGTCCGTTGCTTCGAGGGCGACGGGTTTCCACAACCCGCCTTCCTGGACCTCGACCTTGACGTTGTCGGGGTTCAGATCGCGGCGCACCGGCCGTCGTTCCTTCTCATGGATGATGAGGCGCAGTCTGGCGTTGGGCGCTTGCGCCCCTGGGTTTTGCAGGCGAACGCTGATCCCCACGAGCGGCTGACCTGTGCGTGCTGTTGCGGGTGCGCTCAACTCGAGCGGCAAAAGCCGCTCATACGGTTCTCTGGCGCGTGAGGCTGCGGATTGCGAATCCGATTCGCTGGCGTGCACACCAACCAGCGCGAAGGAGGAAATCGCCACCCACACCAGCCAGCGGGTGCGCGGGCGAGTCGATTGAATCGACTTGACTTCGCCGCTGGATCGGTCCATCCCGGTCTGATCTTGTGTGCATTCAGCATCGTTGCCCATCTGATCCTTGCGCATCGCGAACCCTTCATTGCCAGTGCGTTGTCTGCACGGCCAGAGTCTGGTCCCGACCACCGGTGCATGACAAGCCAGAGAGGCTCGCAAGAATTCCAATCGTTTGCTTTGAATCAAGGTTGCTCCGCAGGCGACCCAGAGAATGCGCGGATGGCATCGCGATGTCGACAAGAAGAGTCAACGGCACGAAGCTCATCCGTGTCGATGCGGGGTCAACTACCTCAGGAAGTCGAAAGCGACATGGGTGTCGACGACAAACCTGCCGGGTGACACCTAAGCTTGGTGTAAGCCACAAGACGCCAGATGTCTTAAGGAGTTGTCGGTGAAGGAACTGCAATAAACACAGGAAGAAAGGCGGAACACGCGATGCAGTTGTCTTCGACCAATGAACGCTCCGGTTGGCTCCTGGAAGCCTCGGAGTCAATGCCGTTTCACGGCGCGAATCTGAAGTTCGGTGCTGTCTATGCCGTGGGCATCGAGACTGCGGCGGCTCGGCTTCCCTTGCTGCTTGCGCCGGTGCAGGCGGCGCTGCGGGCCGGCCGCCCCTGCGTGCTGATCACGCGCCTGAACCCGGAACAGGGCCCGCTTGCCGATGTGTTGGTTCACGCACGCCAACTCATGGAAGCTTTCGGTGCCCACGACGCGGATCGCCTGCAAGTGTTCACGGCAGTCGGAGACTACGACGTCAATCTCCTGTTGCACGGTGCTGAACGCTACCTTCAGGAACTCGACCAATTCGAACTCGCCCCCGGATCGTTGGTGCTTGTCGACGAAGCTGACGATCTCTACACGAATCACGATCATGGCGCCTTGGTTCACCAGGCCAAGGCGTACCAGGCGTGGTGCACGCGACACCAGCACACCATGGTTCAGCTCCACCTTCGCACGAATGCACAGCACCCGCTGATGGATGGAAACCAGGCCGCGGCCCAGCACCTCTCGGGCCTTGCGCGAGTGACGTCACAGCCCGGTGGGCTGCAGATGGCGATTGACTTCTGGGAGTCGTCTGCCGGGACTCGAACCGGTATGGTCCTCCCCCTAGACCCATTGTTGCCTTCGTTGAGGTCCAATCCGGTCCTGAGCGGCGCCGGAGCTGGGAGCAGCGCAACCACCACGCCTGACTCTGCCGGCGCGGTGACTTCGCTCCCGTGTGTGTGGTACGTCGGTACACCGGACGTCGACGTGGACCGGTGGCGCCGGCATGTCGAGGTTCGCACCGCATCGACGCTTGCCGAAGTGCCGGCGTGGCGTCCTGATGCGCAGCGCGATCGCCTGAGCATCGTCGTCGAGCTCGGTTCGCCGGATCAGTTTGCAGGCTTTGTCGAGCAACTCACTCAATTGCGTGCCACGGTCGGACCTCGGGCGCGCATCGCCGTTCGGGACTTGCGCTACCGATTGCGCGAATACACGCAAAAGCGGCGTCTGCTGCGGGCAGGCGTCGATGCGGTGCTGTCGCCCTCTCATTCGTTGCAAGACGTGATCGCCCTGCTGTTGAGGCCTCGAGTCGAGCCGGTGGTGGAGATTGCCGATGTCGATGGCAAGTTCATCCAGCCCTGGGTTCTGGAGGCGCAGCAGGGCGACGCGACAGGCTGGTTGAGCCGAGCTGCCTTTGTTGACGAAGTGGAGCGGCGAGTCCGGCGCGAAAGGGTGTTCAATGTGCCGCGCGCTCTGGTCGAAGTCGAGGTCGACGAGCTGCTCGCGTCCGATGTGCGGATTGCCGCCAAGGCTTCGCTGCCGACCGGCCGAACGGGTGACCTGAGCACTGCCACGCGCGGCGCACGGTTCTTCTTTCTGCAGGGTTGCCGCGGACGCGACGCCTTGAGCGTGGCGATACGCTGCATGGGCGACGCGCTGGCACACCGCGCCCAGTGCTTCCACATCTACACGGGAGAGCCGGCCATCGGCGATCGACTTCTGCGGTTGCGCCAGGAAGCGGGTGCCGAGAATTTGCTGGCCAATGTGTCGCAGGGCAAGTCCGCGGTCAACGGCGCGGCGCCTGCTGCAGCGAACCGGGTCGATGCGCCGCACAGTCAGGTCAGCATCGCCTCGGCGGCGGCACTGCTCGTCGCTCTGGCGTGGCCCTTCGCGGATGCGAGCGCCCAAGTTGATGGCAAGCAACCGTCGCATGCATCCGCGGCCACCGTGGCGATCGCATCGCTAGCCTACGAGCGCGGCGACTACAGCGAAGCCGCGCGTCTCGGCTTGAGCGAATTGCAGCGCGAGCCCGGCAACCACGAGCTGCGCTTCGTCGTGGCGAACAGCCTCGCCTGGTCCGGGCAGTACCGGGAGGCGCTTCAACAATATGGTTTGCTTGCCGATACGCCGCACGCACGTGCAGCCAGTATCGGGTCGGCCAACGTGTATGTGTGGAGTGGCCGTCCGCACCTGGCGGACCCGTTGTTTCGGCGCGTCTTGAGCGTCGAGCCCGACAACGTCGATGCCCAGCAGGGGCTGGCCAGCGCCCAGCGCCAACTGCGGCCACGCAGTACCGTTCGCGGCGAGTCGCTCGATGATTCCACGCGGGCAGAACGGTCCAGCGTCATGCTCGCACACCGTTGGCGTGATGCAGGGCTGACGCAGATCTTCGAAGTTGCAGGAGAACGCATCGACGAGAGCCGATCTCCCGCGGGCCCTGACTTGCGGCCGCGCAAGGCTTCGTTCGGCTATCAGAATCTTGGGCTGCCGTTGACGCCAAAACTCGTTCTCAGCGCGGACAGCGGGGTCAGATCGGCGCTCTACGGAAACCTCGCCCTGCACGGGGCCGACGATGCGGTGAGCGTCGATATCGGCCGCGTCAATTGGGGAGAGGTGGCCTTTGATCCGAGCGCGCGCAGGGCCGGCCTCGCCGCTGCACGCGCAGGCGCTGCGGGCCGGGTCGATACGTCGATCGGAGGTTTCAGCGCCAGCGCCGTGCATTTTGCAGTGACCGACGGCAATCGCGTTGCAGAAGCGAACGCACAGTACGCACCGGCCTGGCAGCCTTTCGTGACAGCCAGCGGCTTGCGCGCCTTCGTGGGCGTGTACGGGCGCAAGGCGCAGCGCCACGACCCGCGTTACTGGTCACCCGCGTCGGGCTATTACATCGGCCAGGTCGGTCTGTCGCTGAACCAGTCCACGGCCGACTGGGACTTCAGCGCCGAAGCCAGGCGCAGCCAACGCATCGGCGGGGAGGGTGCACAGGGGTGGACGGCCGGACTGGCGGGCACGCGTTGGCTGAATCGGGACTGGGCGGTGCGGTTCGAAGGCCTCTACATCGAGACGCGTCGCGACTCTTCGGCTTACCGATCCAAGTCGATTGCGCTCTCTGTCGATCATGTTTGGTAAATCGATGATCAAGAGGACATGCAAGTCATGATGGGGATTCGCCGTCGCTTTCCCGAACTCGGAGCGCTGCTCACCGTGCTGCTGGTGCTTGCGCCGCTGCCGTTGCTGCTGCCGGCATTGAATGACCGCGCCATCCTGTCGTGGCATGTGCTCGTCCATACCGACAGCCGCGAAGGCGGCTATGCGCACCTGGCGATGCTGCTGCTCTGCGGATACGTGCTGCTGCTGATCGTCCGCTACATCGCATTCCTTGCCGGGTCGGCGCTTGGCATGCTCAGAACGGCTGGCGCCGGCAATTCGCATCCGCAGTCTGCGGCAGCTGAATCCGGCGACGCGCGCCGCCCGTGGCCGTTCGTGACCATCGTCGTGCCTGCCTTCAACGAGGGGCCGGTGATCCAGCAATCGATCCGCTCGTTGCTTTGCATGGACTACCCGTGCTTCGAAGTGCTGGTGGTGGACGACGGTTCCACTGACGACACCTACGCGCGCGCACTGCAGGCGAGCCGGGGTTTCGATCGGGTGCGGGTGATTCGCAAGCCCAACGGCGGAAAGGCCTCGGCGTTGAACGTCGGCCTCGCCCACGCGCGCGGCTCGCTGATCCTGAACATGGACGCAGACAGCAAGCTCAGCAGCAACACCTTGCGCGCCTGCGTGCGCCACTTCGTGGATCCGTCGCTTGCGGCGGTTGCCGGTAACATCAAGGTTGCGAATCGCGAGAACCTCGCCACTCGGCTGCAGAGCATCGAGTACATCCAGGGCCTGGCGCTCGAGCGTCGCGCGCAGGACGCAATCAAGGCCGTCAGTGTGATCGGCGGGCCGCTGGGCATGTTTCGCAAGTCCGCGCTGCTCGAGGTGCACGGCTACGACAGCGATACCTTCGCCGAGGACCGCGATGTCACCTTGAAACTGCTCGCCAAGGGATGGTCCGTGACCTACGAGCCGCACGCCAAGGCCTGGGCCGAGTCGCCCAGTCGCTGGCTCGACCTGCTGGGGCAACGCTACCGCTGGACGCGGGGCACGGTGCAGGCGGTGTTCAAACACCGGCGCTCGCTCTGGACGCTGCGCTCCAATCCGATCATGTGCCTGTCGCTGTGGTACATGGCCGTCGACAGCTTTGTGGTGCCGGTGATCAGCCTGGCCATGCTCGGCTTCTTCGGTTACCTCGCGCTGGCCTTTGGCAGAAGCGAATTCCTGTTGTTGTGGTGGACCCAGATTGCGCTGTTCGACGTGGCGGTGACGTACTACTGCATTGCACTGGACGATGAAGATCCGGCTCTGGTGCCGTTTGCCCTGGCACTGCGCTTCTACGCGATTTTCACCGACGTCGCCAAGCTGCTGGCCATTGCAGAGGAGTTGCTGAAGGTGGAGATGAACTGGGGCAAGTTGGAGCGGGAAGGCAAGCTCTAGATGGACATCGATCCGATCGTCTTGCTGGCCTACATCAGCGTTTCCATCAACATCATCACGATGATCGCTGCGTGTATCGCCTATGCGATCTTTCATATCCGCAAGCGGCGTCGCAAACGCATCGTCAACACGGCTTCCAGCCGGCCCGGCGCAGCGCTGACGCCGATATTCCTGCGGCGCTACCCGATGCCGGTCACGATCCCCGGTGTACCCGGCGGTGAACACGCGATCATTGCGTCGTCCAAGACCGGCGCGCCGGAACTTGTCGGGCACGAATGACGCAACAGTCTGTCCGGGCTCCGGCTTGGTTCTGCCGTCGTCTGCTCGCCTGCCTGGCCGTATTGACGCTGGTTGTGGCGCCGGCGCGCGCATGGGCCGCAGACGCGGTGGTCCTCTACGTGTCCCCTACGACGCAGGCGTACTTTCCCACCGCGGGCGGGCGCTATGAGGCGATGGTCAAGCCGTGGCGCGACCTGTTGGCCGCGCAGCCGTTCGTGCTGCGCGAGGTGAGTCGGCCTGAAGAGTTGTCGAGCCTGG
>JBEBHW010000194.1:0-6570 GCA_040081145.1 Burkholderiaceae bacterium | reverse complement strand
GACAGCCGCGCCAGTGCGACCGCGCGGCTCGTCAAGCTGCTGCATGACGCGCATGCCATGGGCGCAAAGTTCGTCGTCTTTCCGGAACTCGCCTTCACCACGTTCTTCCCGCGCTGGTGGATCGAGGATCAGGCCGAAGTCGACGCGCGCTACTTCGAGAAAACCATCCCCTCGGCGGCGACCCAACCGCTCTTCGACGAAGCAAAGCGGCTCGGCATCGGCTTCTACATCGGCTACGCGGAACTCACGCCCGAGGGGCGTCACTTCAACACGTCAATCCTCGTCGGCGCCGACGGCGCGATCATCGGCAAGTACCGCAAGGTGCACCTGCCCGGCCACGCCGAGCACAAACCCCAGGCGGCATTCCAGCACCTGGAGAAGAAGTACTTCGAAGTCGGCGATCAGGGATTCCGCGTCTGGAAGTACCTTGACACGATCACCGGCATGCTGATCTGCAATGACAGGCGCTGGCCCGAGGCGTTCCGCGTGCTCGCGCTGCAAGGCGCGGAGATCGTCGCCTTGGGCTTCAACACGCCCAGCGAAAACCTGCACTATCCCGAGCCGCCTGCGCTGCGTGTGCACCACCACCTGATCATGGCGCAGGCGATGGCGTTCCAGAACGCCACCTGGCTCATCCAGACCGCGAAGGCCGGCGCCGAGGACGGTTTCCGCATGTTCGGCCACTCGCTCATCGTTGCGCCCAGTGGCGAGATCGCGGTGAAGAGCCAGAGCGAGGAAGACGAAGTGATCTGCTTCAACTGCGACATCGACCTCGCCGCGAACCTGAAGAAGACCATGTTCAATTTCGCTGCGCACCGGCGCCCGGAGCACTACAAGCTCATCACCGAGCGGATCGGCGCCGAAGTCACCCCGGCGAACGACTGATGGACCTCGAACTCGCGGCACTGCCCGCGCTGGAGCGCTACAAGCTGCTCATCGGCCTCGTGATCCCGCGCCCGATCGCCTGGGTCTCGACGTGGAGTGCAAACGGCGTGGCGAATTGCGCGCCGTTCTCATTCTTCAACGTGATTTCCGAGGAGCCGCCGCTCTGCATCCTCAGCTTCAACCGTCGCTCCGACGGCGCGATCAAACACACCCTGGCGAACATCCGCCGCACCGGCGAATTCGTCGTCAACCTCGCCGATGAAAGCTGCGCCAATCCGATGCACGCGTCCAGCGCGGAGTTGCCGGAAAGCGAAAGCGAATTTGCGGCGTCCGGCCTGACGCCAGTGCCCGCGGCAAGGGTGAAGCATCCGCGAATCGGCGAGGCCGCCGCGTCGCTCGAATGCCGCGTCGAGCGACGCATCGAATTCGGCCCGGATCGCGAAATGGTGATCGGCGAGATCCTGCTCGTGCATGTACGCGACGGGCTCGTCGACCCTGTGACCAAGCGCATTTCGGAAGGCTATCTGCCGCTCGGCAGGCTCTACGCGAACCGCTATTGCACGACGCGCCAGCGGATTGATTTGCCGGGAGAATTTCCTTCTACCGGTTCGCGTTCAATTGAGTAGGAATGGCGGCCGGCCATCGGCCCATAGCCGACATTTCTCTTGTAGTTGCCGTCCGCAGGCGGACCTTCAAATCGCCCACGCTTTGGCAGTTGCTAAACCCCGGTGCTAGAGAGGTGGCTCAGCGAATCTGCACACAGCGACCCGCTATCTCCAAGCATGGGAACTCAGCGCGGTTCGGATGGTGTTGAGCCAAGGAACTTGACAGTGGCCGAGCCGGAGGTTACCTGCGCCGGCCGTGCTGCACCATAGTAGCTTACTCCCGCGGAGCCACCGAGCGCTATTCCGAGAGACTCAGAAGCCCAGACGACGGCTTGCGAAGAACCACCTCCGGTAACCGAGACCCTCTTCGCCGCAAGCTCAGCTGCGCGGACAGATGATGAGCCGCCGAGATTTAGCGAGAAGTCACCCGCAGCGCCGCTGACCTTGAACACGCTCGAACCACCCAGCGCCGCATTGAGCTTCGCAATGGAGCTGTTGCGTAGGTGCATCGCACTGGTTCCTCCCATACTCAGCGCCAGAGTCGGAAGGCTTAGTTCTTCCGCCAGCACGGCGACCGAGCCCGTTGTGCCAATGTGCGCGACGCCCCGTATGGTTATCACGACGACAGCACTTGGTGACTTGAAGTGTTTGACGTCTTCAACAACGAGCGTCCCATCTTCCACGTAGGTTTCGAGCATTGGCAGGACATCCTCTTCGGCCTCAACCTCCACCGAATAGTCCTTGCCTTGCCGAATGACGACGCGCGCACCGGTGCTGAGCTTCAAATTGCGAAACGCGCCGACGTCCCTTTTCTCGGAAATCACCGCACCGGAGGCGGTAGCGGGCCAAATGCGACTGATGATGACGGGCTATGTCACCATTGGCGCGATCCCATACCGCGGTCGGCATCGGATGGGTTGAAGGGCGCTTGCTCTTGAACCGCGCTCCGGCCTTGAGCCAACCAACGACCACCGAGCCCGTGATCGCCCGCAAGACCTGCATGTCGAAGGCGCGCGTGTCCCCTTCGACCATCTCACTGCTGAGTTGGATGAATGCCCAAGCCAGCAACACCACATCTAGGCCTGCCAGCACGGGCAGGAACAAGGACCGGTGTCGATCACGGCCGGCCGAGGCGATGGTGGAGAGAAGCTGCCGAAGCTGGGAATTCATCAGCCTTCGGAAGCGTGGCGAGGCAAAGGGGCCGTGAGCATGGAATCGCCTCGGGCCGAGACGTCAACAACGGGTCGGGTGGTTCGGCCGCGGCCAGCGTGGGCCGCTGCTGGTTGGTTGCGCTGGGTTCCCGGCATCCAGACTGTTCGGCACTACGAGATCGGTTGGTTGCGGCACGACCTCGTGGCCGGCCTGGCGTTGACTGCGGTGCTGGTCCCCGTCGGCATTGCCTACGCTGTTGCTTCCGGCCTGCCAGGCATCTGCGGCCTGTACGCCACCGTGGCCGGGCTGCTGGCGTATGCGCTGTTCGGCCCGAGCCGCATCCTGGTACTGGGGCCGGACTCCTCGCTGGCCGCACTCATCCTGGCCGTCGTGCTGCCGCTATCGGCGGGCGACCCCCAACGTGCTGTCGCGTTGGCCGGCATGATGGCCGTGGTTTCAGGTCTGCTGTGTGTGGCTGCCGGCGCGGCGAGGCTGGGCTTCGTCACGGAGTTGTTGTCCAAACCGATCCGCTATGGCTACATGAACGGCATTGCGCTGACGGTGATCGCCAGTCAATTGCCGGGCCTTTTCGGTTTCGGTGTCGATGCCCACGGACTGCTGGACGAGTCCCGGCAGTTCGCGTTGGCTTTGCTGGCTGGCAGGACAAATGTTACGGCGCTGGCGATCGGGGGCGGCACGCTTCTGACGGTCCTTCTGCTCAGGCGCCATCCGCGTCTGCCGGGGGTCTTGATTGCCGTAGTAGGCGCGACCGTGTTCATCACCCTGCAGGACCTGGCCGCGATCCCCGGTGCACACGGAGGCGTGCCGGTGCTTGGCGTTCTGCCCCAGGGCCTGCCCGGTCTATCCCTTCCCTCGATGGGCTCCAATGACATCGCTCCGGTGCTGCTTGGCGGACTGGCGGTGGCGCTGATCTCGTTCGCCGACACCAGCGTGTTGTCCCGGACGTACGCCGGGCGTACAGCCTCATTCGTCGATCCGAACCAGGAGATGGTTGGCCTGGGTGCAGCCAATCTCGCCGCCGGGCTGTTCCAGGGATTTCCGATCAGCGCCAGTGCTTCACGCACGCCGGTCGCCGAGGCTGCGGGCGCCAGGACACAACTCACCGGTGTGATCGGCGCGCTGGCTGTCGGCGCCATGCTGTTGATGGCCCCCGGTCTCTTGAGCAAGCTGCCAGTGGCTGCCCTTGCGGCCGTGGTGATCGCCTCGGCCATCGGCCTGATCGAAGTCACCGACCTGCGTCGCATCTGGCGCATCCAGCGCTGGGAGTTCTGGCTGTCGATGGGCTGTCTGCTCGGCGTGGCGCTACTGGGTGCGATCCCCGGCATCGGCTTGGCGATCGTGGTGGCCGTCATCGAGTTCCTGTGGGACGGCTGGCGGCCGCACTCGGCGGTGCTCGGCCGTGTCGATGGCGTCAAGGGCTATCACGACATCGCGCGCCATCCCACGGCCCGCGTCGTGCCAGGCCTCGTGCTGTTCCGATGGGACGCGCCCCTGTTCTTCGCCAATGCCGAACTCTTCAAGCTCAGAGCGCTCGACGCCGTGGCCGGCTCACCCACGCCCGCGCGGTGGATGGTCGTCGGCGCCGAGCCGATCACCAGCGTGGACGTCACGTCCGCCGATGCACTGGACGAACTCGACAAGACCCTGCGCGAAGCGGGTATCGAACTGTGTTTCGCCGAGATGAAGGACCCGGTCAAGGACAAGCTCAAGCGCTTCGGCCTCTTCTCCAGCCTCGGCGAGCATCGCTTCTTTGCGACCTTAGGCGAGGCGGTGAGCCGCTATCTTGAAGTAGAGGCCGTGGCTTGGGTGGACTGGGAGGACCGCATCGTCGGCGGGGCCTCAACCCATGCGCAAGACGTTTCGGCGGCAGGGCCCTTCGGCACGCAGACGCCAACCCGATGAAGCTGCGGCACGCACAGGTTCATCAGATCGAATTGCGCATCACCGCGCACCCCGAGCATTTCAGATCGTCGGACTGCACAGCAAGCAACCCAGGGGGACAGCCGTGGCGAACTCCAAGCAAGTCGGCGGCCTTGTTGGCCCCACGCTGGTGGCAATGCTCGTCTCCGAGTTCCCACTGGTTCAGCCCAGGCTCTACGACGATCAGATCCCGCCGGTCGTCTATCTCTCGGGTGTCCTCATGTTCGTCGCGGGCCTGGCCGTGGTCAGGTCGCACAACGTCTGGGCACGCGACTGGACTGTACTCATCACCCTGTCAGGTTGGTTGTTCCTTGCGCTCGCCTTGGTCCGGATGTTCGCGGCGAGTCGGTATCTGCAGGCAACGCAGGGCGCAGGTTCAATGACCTTCATGACCCTGGAAGGGCTCCTCTTAGTGGTTGCACTGACGATGCTGGCTTTGCGGATCAGCAGGTCAAATTGACGAGGCATGTTGAGCCCGCAATCGGGTCGAAGCAGTGGCAAGAAGCGCTCAAAGCACCGCACCGCGTGCGGCGATCGGCCAAAGCGCCTCGACGCGATCGCCACGCACGCAGACGATCTCGTCGTAGAGGTTCACCGTGGGGTCGCAGTGGCCAGGAACGAGCATCAAGGTCTCGCCAAGCTCAATGCGCGCGTCTTCGGGTGTGCTGAGCACGCCGTGGTCGTCGGCGGCTTTCACGTAGCGCAGTTCCGGCCGGCCCCACACCGTGGGCATTCCGGAGTCGACGCTCGACGCTTTGAGCCCGGCGTCGACGACGGCGCGCGTCGGCACGACCCGGCTCAGTACCGAGGAGCGCACGAACAGCGCGTGCTCGAAGACGACGTCGCCGGATGCGCGCTGGTTGTCGGCGTAGTCGCGGTCCATGAAGATGTAGGAGCCTGCCTGGATCTCGTTGAACACGCCCGAATCGCGCTCGAGAAGGAAGCTGCCGGTGCCCCCGCCCGTGATGCGCTCGACCTGCAGGCCGATGGCTTGCACCGCGAGCTGCGTGGCGCGTGCTGCGTCCGCTGCTGCTGCGATCGCCGCGGCGCGCTCGGCGGGCGTGCGCAGATGCTGCGCCGGGCCGTGGTAGCAGTGCAGCCCTGCAAAGCGCAGCGCCGCGCTGCCGGCAACAAGGCGCGCAAGGCGTGCCCCCGGATCGCCCGGCGCCACGCCGCAGCGCTTTCCGCCCACGTCAACTTCCACGTAGACGTCGAGAGTCACGCCTTGGGCGCGTGCCACCTCGGCAAGCGCTTGGACTTGCTGCGCATCGTCAACGAGCATACCCATGCGGGCGCGGCGCGCGAGCTCGGCGAGGTGCCGCAGCTTGGCGACGCCCACCACTTGATTCGTGACGAGTACATCGCCGATTCCGGCGTCGACGAAGACGGCCGCCTCGCTGACTTTCTGGCAGCAAATTCCCACCGCGCCGAGTGCGACCTGGCGCTTCGCGATCTCCGGGCACTTGTGGCTCTTCGCGTGCGCGCGCAGGCGCGCGCCGCTGCCGCTCAACGCGGCCGCCATGCGCTCCAGGTTGCGTTCGAACGCGGCCAAGTCGAGCACCAGCGCCGGCGTGTCGATGCTGCTGATCGGGTCGCCCGGTTGGGCGGCTTTCCAGGGACTCATGGCTTGCGGGCCTCGCGAGGTTAGAGGTTCGGGGCGGAGGGGGCTTCGATCAGCTTGGATCTTCGCCGACGCCCGCGTTCTCGTCCATCACGATAGCCGATTCGGTAGCCGACACTTCACCCAAGCTGCACACCCGCGCCTGCTCCTGGCCATCAAGTGGCAGAAAGGCCTTCTGTGCCCCCCGCCGAGAAGGCAGAATGCAGCCCCATGCAGAAAAACCGCGACAGTGCAATGGTGCCTCTGCCGGCGCAGGCCAATGACGCACCGCTGTCCAAGGCGCAGCAGGTGTTCAATCGGCTGATCGAACGCATCGAGCAGCAGCGCCAGGTGCTCGCGATGTGGCAGGACTTCGTGCCCAAGTTC
>JBEBHW010000850.1:0-1362 GCA_040081145.1 Burkholderiaceae bacterium | reverse complement strand
ATCCGCATCGGCAACCTGACGATGACGAACCACCCGATCCACCTGCACGGCCACGAGTTCCTCGTTACCGGCACCGACGGCGGCCCCACGCCCAAGAGCAGCCGCCAGTACGAGGTGACGACCGACATCGCCGTGGGCCAGATGCGCCAGATCGACTTTCTCGCCGACGAACCCGGCGACTGGGCGTTCCATTGCCACAAGAGCCACCACACGATGAACGCGATGGGGCACGACGTGCCCACCATGATCGGTGTGGACCACCGTGAAGTCGCCAAGCAGATTACCCAACTCATCCCCGACTACATGGTGATGGGCGAACGCGGCATGAAAGACATGACGGAAATGGAGATGCCCCTGCCCGACAACACGGCGGCGATGATGACCGGCACCGGCCCCTTTGGCGCGGTGGGCATGGGCGGCATGTTCAGCGTCGTCAAGGTGCGCAAGGAACAGAAACCCGGCGACTACAGCGACCCCGGTTGGTACAAGCACCCACCCGGCGAAGTGGCTTACGAGTGGACTGGCGCGCTGCCGGATCCGGCGCGCTTCAAGTCCGAAGGCACGGGCTCGATGCCGCCACTGGCGCGACCCAAGGTCGACGCCGAAGTGACGGTGCGCAAGCCCGGCGCCGATTCCGGCCAGCACAAACACTGATGCGCACGCCGACCGTCATGGCAATCCTGGAGAACTTGCGCCCGCAGCCTGACGCCGCGCGAGCGTTGCAAAACTATGCCCGCCTGGCCGCAGGTTATGACAGCACCTGCACGCGCATCGAAGCGCTGCGGCTCAGAGCGGTGGATGAGCTCGCGTTGCGCCTGGGCGAAGTCGTGTTCGACATCGCGTGCGGCACGGGCCCGACCTTGGCGCTGCTCGCTGCGCGCGTCGCGCCGACGGGTCGCGTGGTCGGCGTCGAATTGAGCCCGCCCATGGCGGCGCTGGCGCGTCGGCGGGTCGCCGCGGCAAACCTCGGCGCGTGCGTCGAGGTGATCGAATCCGCGGTCGAGGCGCTGCGCTGCAGCCAAGCCGCCGACGCGATCCTGTTTTGCTATACCCACGACGTGCTGCAGTCGCCCGCGGCGATCGAGCGCTTGATCGAATCCGCCCGGCCTGGCGCGCGATTCGTCCTGCTTGGGATGAAGACCTTGCCTTGGTGGTGGGGCTGGCCGGCCAACGTCTTCAACCTGTACCGCGCCCGCAGCTACCTCACGACTTTCACAAATCTCGATCGCCCCTGGCGCCTGCTCGAAGCGCGCGGCGCCGTGCTGAGCGTGGTGCACACGGCACTGTGGGGCAGCGCCTACATCGCGGTGGGCACCTTGCCGGTTACCCACACGCTGCAAACGCCAGAGGCCGGCATTTCCG
>JBEBHW010000193.1:0-6631 GCA_040081145.1 Burkholderiaceae bacterium | reverse complement strand
CGCGCGGCGTTGATGAAGGGCGCGCTGATCCGCTGCGCCGGGTCGAATGTCAAGTGCACATGCAAGCCCGGGTCTTGCACGCTGCCTGCGCTGGCGTGCTCGGCGCTGGCGCACTCGGGGTCGTCGCGCAGCATGGCGATGCGCCAGCTGACCGAGTCCCACGCTTGCTGAAGGTCCTGCAGCGGCGCCGCGAACACGGATTTCGCGTCGCGCCACACCTCGATCGTGCGCCGTGCATTCGGCCGGCCGATGACGTGGCTGTGCCGGCTCAACCCATGGCGGCGCAACACCGCCATGACCGCGTCGCGCGAAGCGCTCGGTATCTGCACCACAGCGCCGAGCTCTTCATTGAAAAGCGCGCTCAGAGTCAGCTCCTGGCGTCGCACACCCACTTGCGTGGCCCAGTTCTTCGAGTCGCCGTACTCCTCGCGGCTGTCGGCGATGCCGTCACCCAGCGTGATCAACATGTCGACGTTCAGGCTCACGCCCATCTGCCCGGCAAACGCCATTTCGCTGAGCGTCGCCCACAGCCCTCCATCGCTGCGGTCGTGATACGCGAGCAGCAGATTCGCAGCGCGAAGCTCGTTGATAGCCGCGACGAATGCCTTCAGGCGCGACGGATCATCCAGATCGGGGACTTCGTCGCCGAATTGACCAAGCACCTGCGCCAGGATCGAGCCCCCCAGGCGCATGCGTCCGGCCCCCAGGTCGATCAGCAGCAGATGCGTCTCACCCGGCTGCAGTTGCGGTGTCAAGGTGGTGCGCACGTCGTCGAGCGTGGCAAACGCCGTCACGATCAGCGACACCGGTGCCGTGACTTGCTGTGCCGTGCCGCCCTCGCTCCAGCGGGTTCGCATCGACAGGCTGTCTTTGCCCACCGGCACGCCGATACCCAGCAGCGGGCACAGCTCCATCGCGACCGCCTTGACGGTGTCGTAAAGCGCCGCGTCTTCGCCCGGCTCGCCGCACGCCGCCATCCAGTTGCAGCTCAGCTTGACGGCAGACAGCTCGATCGGCGCAGCGAGCAAGTTGGTCAGCGCCTCGGCCACTGCCATTCGCCCCGACGCCGGGGCATTAAGAGCTGCCAGCGGACTGCGCTCGCCCATCGCCATCGCCTCGCCGGCAAAGCCCACGAAGTCGGCGAGCGTCACTGCGCAATCGGCGACCGGCACTTGCCACGGGCCCACCATCTGATCGCGCGAGCTCAGGCCGCCCACCGTGCGGTCGCCGATCGTGATCAAGAAGCGCTTGCTCGCCACACTCGGGTGGCGCAACACGCCAAACGCCACCTTGCCCAAGTCGACGTCGGTCAGCACCAGCGCTGCGCTGCGCCGCGCGATGCGCTGCACGTCGCGCAACATCCGTGGCGGTTTGCCGAGCAGCACGTCGAGCGGCATGTCGATGGCGCGTTCGCCGCCGGGCCCGTCTTCGAGGACGAGCTGATCTTCCTGCGTCGCCACGCCCACCACCGCGCAGGGGCAGCGCTCGCGCGCGCACATCGCTTCGATCAAGGGCAGGCTTGATGGCGCCACGGCAAGCACGTAGCGTTCCTGGCTTTCGTTGCACCAGACATCTTTGGGTGCCAAGCCACTTTCTTCGAGCGGCACCTTTCGCAGGTCGAATCGAGCCCCGACGCCCGCGCCGTGCACGAGCTCGGGAAACGCGTTGCTCAACCCCCCCGCGCCCACGTCGTGAATCGCCAGGATGGGGTTCACGTCGCCGAGCGCCCAGCAATGGTTGATCACCTCCTGCGCGCGGCGCTCGATCTCGGGGTTGCCGCGCTGCACCGAGTCGAAATCAAGCTCGGTCGAATTCGCGCCGGCCGAGAGCGAACTCGCCGCGCCACCGCCCATGCCGATGCGCATTCCCGGGCCGCCCAGTTGCACGAGCAAGGTGCCGGCGGGAAAGCGCTGCTTCTTGGTCTGTGACGCGGCGATCGAACCCAAGCCGCCCGCAATCATGATGGGTTTGTGGTAACCCCTGCGCACCGCGTCGGCGCCCGTGCCCACGGTCTGCTCGAAGACGCGAAAGTAGCCCGCCAGGTTGGGGCGGCCGAATTCATTGTTGAACGCTGCACCACCCAGCGGGCCTTCGATCATGATTTGCAGCGCACTCGCAATGTGCGCGGGTTTGCTTGCCGGACCGGCCTCCCACGGCTCGTTGGTGCCAGGAAGGCGCAGGTTGGAGACGCTGAGTCCGGTGACTCCGGCTTTAGGCCGGGCGCCACGGCCGGTTGCGCCTTCATCGCGAATCTCGCCACCGGCGCCCGTGGACGCACCCGAAAACGGCGAGATTGCGGTGGGGTGGTTGTGCGTCTCGACCTTCATCAGCACGTGGGTCAGTTCTTGGCGCGCGCCGTAGACCGGCGCGTTCGTGAAGCCCTGCGGCAACCAGCGCTGCACTTCGCGACCCTGCATCACGGAGGCGTTGTCGTCGTAGGCGACGATGGTGTGCTGCGGCGAACACGCTTCGGTGTGGCGAATCATTCCGAACATGGACCGCTCTTGGTTGACGCCGTCGAGAACGAACTGCGCGTTGAAGATCTTGTGCCGGCAGTGTTCGCTGTTCGCCTGCGCGAACATCATCAACTCCACGTCGGTCGGGTTGCGTTCGAGTTTGACGAACGCTGCGACAAGGTAGTCGAGCTCGTCGTCGCTGAGTGCCAGGCCAAACTCGGTGTTCGCCGCGGCCAATGCGCTGCGCCCCTGGCCCAGCACGCCGATACGCTGCATCGGCCGGCCGGGCTGGGCGTCAAACAGGCGTGCCGCGTCGCTGCGCTGCGCGAACACGCTTTGGGTCATACGGTCGTGCAGCAGCGCCGCTGCGGCTTGCCACTCCGGCTCGCTCAACGGCCGGGCCGCACGCAGCAATGCGGGCTTCATGCTCAACCGGAACTCCGTGATCCGTTCGATGCGGCGCAGCGCCAGGCCGCAGTTGTGCGCGATGTCGGTCGCCTTCGAAGCCCACGGCGAGACGGTCCCCAGGCGCGGCGTGACGACGATCAGCGCACCCTCCTCGCGGCCGGTGTGGGGCGGGCCGTAACGCAGCAGCGCCTCGAGTTTGTCCTGGGCGCCGCGCGCCAGCGGCGCCTCTGCGTGCACCCAGTGCACGTAGCGCGCATCGATGGACGTGACGCGCGGAACTGCCTCGCGCAGCCGAGCCAGCAGCGCCGCAGCGCGGAAACTCGACAGCGCACTGCCGCCTTCGAAGTGCAGCAGGTTCTCGGGTATGACAGTCACGCTTGGCTAGTTCGGGAGATTGGCGCGAGCGGCACGGTGCCCGCGCGAACTGCGGATTTTACGGGGCCGATGAGATAATCCCGGCTCATGACGATCACAATCAAGAGCGCCGCGGACGTTGAAGGCATGCGGATCGCCGGACGCCTGGCCTCCGAAGTGCTGGACATGCTCACGCCCCATGTGGTGCCGGGTGTGAGCACCGATCACCTCGACAAACTCGCGCACGACTACATCGTCAACGTGCAGGGCACGATTCCGGCACCACTGAACTACGCGCCGCCGGGCTACACGCCGTACCCGAAGTCGATCTGCACGTCGGTGAATCATCAGGTCTGCCATGGCATCCCGAACGACAGGCCGCTGAAGAGCGGCGATATCGTCAACATCGATGTGACCGTCATCAAGGACGGCTGGCACGGCGACACGAGCCGCATGTTCGTCGTGGGCGCGGGATCGATTGCCGCCAAGCGCCTGTGCCAGCTGACGTATGAAGCGATGTGGCGCGGCATCAGCTTGGTGAAGCCTGGTGCACGGTTGGGCGACGTGGGCCACACGATCCAGACCTTCGCCGAAAGCAACGGCCTTTCGATCGTTCGCGAGTTCTGCGGCCACGGCATCGGCCGCAGGTTTCACGAGGAGCCGCAGGTGATGCACTACGGCCGCCCGGGCACGCAGGAAGAACTGGTTCCGGGAATGATGTTCACGATCGAGCCGATGATCAACGCAGGGCGGCGCGACGTTCGCGAAACCGGCGACGGCTGGACCATCGTGACGCGCGATCGATCCCTCTCGGCGCAGTGGGAGCACACCGTGCTCGTCACGGAAACGGGTTATGAGGTGATGACGCTGTCCGCCGGAAGCCCGCCGCCACCGTCGTTCATCACGGGCTGAGGCGGCCGCGTGGCCCAGCCCGCCGCAACGGTGGCTCAAAGCGTCGCCGAGATCAGCGTCGCGGAACTTCGCACGCAGTTCCGCGAAGGCAAGGCGGCGATTCTGGCGGAGCACAGCCGGTCGCGCGCCACGGCCAGTGCCGCGGGGCGCCTGCTGCGCGCCTTGAGCCGGCATGTCGATCAGCTGCTCATGCAACTCTGGCGCCAGGCGCAAATGCCCGAGGCAGCGACACTCGTCGCCGTGGGAGGCTTTGGCCGCGGCGAACTCTTCCCGCATTCCGACGTCGACGTGCTGATCTTGCTTGCGCCGGGCTGCGAGATTGCCGACGCCGGGGCACCCAAAGCGCCCGAAGCGCCGGAAACTCCCCAAACCCGGGAAGCCCATCGACTTCGCAACGCCATCGAAGGCTTCATCACGCTGTGCTGGGACACCGGCCTGGAAATCGGATCGAGCGTGCGCAGCGTAGAGCAATGCGTCGCCGAGGCGCGGCGCGACGTCACCGTGCAGACGGCGCTGATCGAATCGCGCCTTCTGTGTGGCTCGCGGCGCACCTTCGCGCACTTCACCGAATTTTGCGCCGGCGCCATCGACGCCCGCGCGTTCCTGCAGGCCAAGACGCTGGAGATGCAGCAGCGCCATCACAAGTACGAAGACACGCCCTACGCACTGGAACCCAACTGCAAAGAGAGCCCTGGCGGCTTGCGCGACCTGCACATCCTGATTTGGGTGGCGCGCGCCGCAGGCCTCGGCAAGTCCTGGAGCGCGCTGGCCGGCAACGGCCTGATCACGGAATTCGAAGTCAAACAACTGCAGCACAACGAAGGCGTGCTGCGCCTGATCCGCGCACGCCTGCACATGGTCGCCGGGCGCCGCGAAGACCGGCTCGTGTTCGATTTGCAGACCGCCGTGGCACAGAGCTTTGGCCATGCGCCCAAGCCCGGCCAGCGCGCTTCCGAGTTGCTGATGCGCCGCTATTACTGGGCAGCCAAGGCCGTGACCCAGCTGAACCAGATCCTGCTGCTCAACATCGAGGAGCGCATTCAAGGCTCGCAGAGTGCACCCATGCGGCCCATCTCTGCCAAGTTCCTGGAGCGCGGCGGCATGCTCGAAGTCGCGAGCGACGACCTGTACCGGCGTGACCCGCACGCCATCCTCGAGACCTTTCTGACCTACCAACAGAGCGTGGGAATCGTCGGCTTGTCGGCGCGCACGCTGCGCGCCTTGTACAACGCGCGCGACGTGATGAACGCGCAGTTTCGCAGCGACCCCGTGAACCGCGCGAATTTCATGCGCATCCTGCGCGAGCCACGCGGCCAGACGCACGCGTTTCGCCTCATGAACCAGACCAGCGTGCTCGGACGAACGCTTTGGGTGTTCCGCCGCATCGTCGGGCAGATGCAGCACGACCTGTTCCATGTTTACACCGTCGATCAGCACATCCTGATGGTGCTGCGCAACGTGCGGCGCTTCTTCATCCCGGAACACGCGCACGAATATCCGTTCTGCTCGCAACTTGCCTCGACCTGGGACAAGCCCCATCTGCTCTACATCGCCGCGCTGTTTCACGACGTCGCCAAAGGGCGCGGCGGCGACCACTCCGATCTGGGCGCTTGGGAAGCGCGGCGCTTTTGCCGGAATCACAGCCTGCCACGCGACGAGGCCGCGTTGATCGAGTTCCTCGTCAAGTCCCACCTGACGATGTCGCACATCGCGCAGAAAGAGGACCTGTCCGACCCGCAGGTGATCGAACAATTTGCCAAGGCGGTCGGGACGCAGCAACGTTTGACGGCGCTGTACCTGCTGACGGTGGCCGACATTCGCGGCACCAGCCCCAAAGTCTGGAATGCCTGGAAAGGCAAGCTCCTGGAGGACCTGTATCGCTTGACGCTGCGCGCGCTGGGCGGTGCGAAGCTGAATCTGGACGCCGAGATCGAAACCCGCAAGCAAGACGCGCGCAACTCGTTGAATCTGTATTCGCTTGCTGCCGGTGTCGAGACGGAGCTGTGGCGCACCTTGAGCGTGAGCTACTTCGCGCGCCACGACGCCGCCGACATCGCCTGGCACGCGCGCGTGCTGCACGAGCACACGCACGCCGGGGAGCCCATCGTTCGCGCGCGCCTGTCGCCCCTCGCCGAAGGGCTGCAGGTGCTCGTCTACACGCCCGACCAGGAAGACTTGTTCGCGCGCATTTGCGGCTACTTCGACACCGCCGACTACAACATCCTGGACGCGAAAGTCCACACCACGAATACCGGCTACGCGCTGGACACGTTTCAGATCAGCAGCACCTCGGCACAGACGGGCTATCGAGACCTGATTCTGCTGGTGGAGAACCAGCTCGCGCGCGTGCTTGCGGCAAAAGGGCCGCTGCCCGAGCCGCGCCGCGCCCGGGTGTCGCGGCGCGTCAAGTCCTTCCCCGTCACGCCGCGCGTGACGCTGCGCCCGGACGAGCGCGCCCAGGCCTGGCTGCTCGGCGTGTCGGCGAACGACCGCACCGGCTT
>JBEBHW010000192.1:0-6646 GCA_040081145.1 Burkholderiaceae bacterium | reverse complement strand
CTGGGCATCAAGGTGCCGCTGGAAACCGAGCGCGGCTACCACGCGATGATGCCTGCGCCGAACATCACGCTGCGTATTCCGATGTCGGTGAAGAACCGGGGTTTCGGTCTCACGTCGATGGAGCATGGCCTGCGTGCCGGCGGTACCGTCGAGATCGGCGGCTTGACTGCGCCACCCGACGAGCGGCGCGCGAAGGTCCTCGTCGAACACGCGAAGCGAATCTTTCCCGGGCTGCAAAGCGGTGCGCCGACCTACTGGATGGGGCATCGCCCGTCCACGCCCGACAGTCTGCCTGTCCTTGGCGTCACGCCTGGCCAGCCAGGCCTATTTCTGGCTTTCGGCCACGGCCATTTCGGCATGACGGGCGGGCCGCCAAGCGGGCGGTTGGTGTCACAACTGATCAACGGCGCACCTCCGGCCATCGACCCGGCACCGTACGCATGCAGCCGTTTCTGACCCGCTTGCCCATCACTTCCAGGAGAAGAAAATGACGATTCAACGCATTGGCCGCAACCCGGCCATCGACCCGGCGCGCTCGCGTGCGAGCCAGATCACGGTGCACAACGGCACCGTCTACTTCGCGGCAACCCCGGATCGGCCTTTCGATCCCGGCGCTTCCGTCACGGTGCAGACCCAGCAGATGCTCAAGCGCGTCGACGAACGCCTCGCGCTGGCGGGCAGCAACAAGGTGAAGATCCTGGCGGCGCACGTGATGATTTCCGACATGCGCCACTTCGCCGAAATGAACGCCGTCTGGGACGCCTGGGTCGACCAGGACAGCCCGCCGGTGCGCGCCTGCGGTGCCTGTGCGCTGGGCAGTCCCGACATGAAGGTCGAGGTCATCATTACGGCGGCTGTTTAGCAGTTCGTCGAGCATTCGCTGCTCAGACTTCGGCCTGAGCCTGCGGGCTTGCGCCGAAGTGAAGTATCGACGCTCACGCTTCGTGATTCAACCGCAACCCCGGCACCGGCCAAGCGTCGATCGCGATCACCTTGCCCACGCCCGACAAGGTGATGTACGCGGTGCGCATGTCGCGCCCGCCGAAGCAGATGTTCGTCGTGTAGCGGTCGGGCAGCGGCACGTGGCTCGTGCTGCGGCCATCGGGTGCGACCACCGTGATTCCGCCGTGCAGCAGCGTCGCGACGCAAATGTTGCCGAAAGCATCGACGGCCATCGAATCGAAGCGCTGGTAGTGACCGCCCGGCGCTGCGACGACCATGCGCCCGCCGTGCGGTGAGGGCCAGCCTTCCTTGCGTACCACGCCAGGCGCAGTGACGTCGAAGGCCCAGACGCGTGCGCCTTCGGTTTCTGCGTAGTAGAGCGTCTTGCCGTCGGGCGACAGGGCGACGCCGTTGGCCGTCATCACCGGGCGCGCGATCACGCTCGCTGCGCTGCCGTTGCTGCGGCCGTAGAACACGCCGCCGCGGTCCATGTCGGTGGCGCGTGTCTTGCCGAGGTCGGTGAAGTAGAACCCACCGTGTGCGTCGAACACCAAGTCGTTGGGCCCACGCAGTGCCAGGCCGTCGACCGCGTCGTAGAGGCGCTCGAACTTGCCGGTATTCAGGTTCACACGTTCGATGCGCCCGCCCGAATAGTCGAGCGCCTGGCCGATCGGGCGAAAGCACCCGTCGGCTTCGGTATGCCATGCGAAGCCGCCGTTGTTGCACACGTAGACGGCGCCATCCGGCCCGATGGCTGCGCCGTTCGGGCCGCCGCCGAGTTGCGCGATGACTTGCACGCGCCCATCGGGCGTGACGCGGCTGAGCGTGCCGCGGGCGATTTCGACGAGCACGACGGAGCCGTCGTGCATCGCGATCGGCCCCTCGGGAAATTGCAGGCCGCTGGCGAGTTCACGAATCTTCATGACGAAATCTCGAAAAATGTACTGAGGGCACGCACCGGCAACCGGCCGTGCAGGCCGATCGCCACGAGCGCCGCAGTATCCCGCGGTACCGGTGCGGCGCGCAACGTACCCTGGCGACCGGCAAACTGAATTTCCGACCAGTGCGCCACGTCGCCCTGCGATTCGATTCGAAGCACTCCCTTGAGCCGCAACAAGCCCAGCGGCGGCGCCTTCAGCCAGGCACGCAATTCCTCGGGAGCAAATGCGCGGCTCGGCCGGCAAGACCAGGTTTCGAACTGCGCGCCGTGTGCCGGGTCATCGTGCGCGTGACCTTCGGCGTGGTGCGCGCACGCGACCTCTGCGGGGTGCCCGCACGCCTGCGCTGTGGGCACATAGGCGCTGCTGAGCAGTTGCGGAGCGAGTTGTGCATGCGTCGTTTCGATCTGCGCCACCGCGCCTGCGGTGCGCTCGAACCACGCCCTCAGAGCCGACAGCTCCGCCTCGCCGACCAGGTCGGTCTTGTTGATCACGATCAGATCGGCGGCTCTAACTTGGCGCACAAGGGTGTCGGCCAGCAGCGGGTCGCGCGCATGTGCCAGTGCTGAGCTCGCGTCGATGAGCACGATGACTGCGTCAAGCGTCAGGCGCGGGTCGGCGCGGCCGAGCTGGGCGATGCGCCATGGGTCGGAGACGCCACTGGCCTCGACAACCACGCCGTCGAAGCGGCGCTGCGAATCGAGCACGCGCAGCAGCGCCAGACTCAGGTCGTCGCCGATCTGGCAGCACACGCAGCCGTTCGTCAGTGCGATCGTGTCGCCGGAGTTCGCCTCGATCAGCCCGGCGTCGATGTTGATCGCGCCGAAGTCGTTCACCAGCACCGCAAGGCGCTGACCCGCCGCATTGCGCAACCAATGGTTCAGCAGCGTCGTCTTGCCGGCGCCGAGAAAACCGCCGATCACGATGAAGGGAATGCGTGGTGAGGTCATCAGGCGCAGCGCGCTTCAAAGACACGCCCGGCCAGCACGGTTCCCCAGACCCTCACGTCCTTCAACGCCATCGGGTCGACGCTCGACGGGTCGTCTTCGAGCACGCAAAAGTCGGCGCGCTTGCCGCATTCAATGCTGCCGACCTCATGGTCGAGCTTCAGGCTCCACGCGGCACCGAGCGTGATCGCGTGAAGCGCCTGCATGACGTTGATGCGCTCGTGTGCGCCGAGCACGCGGCCCTTGGGCGTGATCCGGTTCACTGCGCACCAGGCAGTGAACAAGGGCCCGAGCGGCGTAACGGGCGCGTCGGAGTGAATCGCAAGGGGCACACCCACGGCGAGCGCGCTGGCGCAGGCGTCGAGGCGGTTGGCGCGGTCCGGGCCTAGCGTCACTTCGAAATGTTGATCGCCCCAGTACCAGAGGTGGTTCGCAAACAGGTTCACGCCGATGCCCAGCGCCGCCATGCGCCGGAACATTGCCGCGTCGATCATCTGGCCGTGCTGTAGCGTGTGGCGGTGATCTGGCCTGGGGGCGCGAACCAGCACGCTTGCGATCGCGTCGATCGCCGCCTGGCTCGCTTCATCGCCGTTCGTGTGGGTGTGGATCTGCAGGCCGGCACGGTGGTAGGTCTCGAAGTCGGCTTGATACTGCGCCGGCGCGGTGACCCAGATGCCGTTCTTCGCACCGCTGTGATAACCGGGCCAGCGCAAGCGCGCCGAAAAGCCCTGGATCGAGCCGTCGAGCATCATTTTCACCAGCCCGAAGCGCAGCTTGTCGGTGTTGCGTAGCGTCAGGCGCTGCACGTGCTCCGCTCCGAGCGCTGCGCCGTGCGTGCCGTGAAACGCCTGGAACGCAGGCAGCAGGCGGATGTTGCAATCGTCGCTGCCGAGCACACTTTCCAGCGCGGCGACGTCGGTGTCGGTGAGCTTGTTCACGAGGTCGGTTGCGGTCGTCACGCCCTGCATGCAGGCGAGCGCGGCGAAGGCGCGAATGCCTTGCTGCGTCATCGGCGCGAGCAGGCCGGCGTCGCCGAATTTGCGGATCACGAGGTACATCGCAGCGGGTTCTTGCAGCTCGCCGGTGGGCTCGCCGACTTGGGCGCCGCTGCCGAACTTGACGACACCTTCAACTTCCGTGTCGCACCCGATCCCCGCCAGGCGCAGCGCCACGGCGTTCACGTTCATCAGGTGCAGATTCGCGTG
Organism: Burkholderiaceae bacterium; assembly: GCA_040081145.1. Taxonomy (GTDB): domain Bacteria; phylum Pseudomonadota; class Gammaproteobacteria; order Burkholderiales; family Burkholderiaceae_C; genus JAEMQF01. The sequence continues at coordinate 2,614 of JBEBHW010000192.1, read as the reverse complement.
CACGACGATGATGGGGCGCGTGGTGCTCGCCACGGCGAGGTCTTGCACCGTCAAACGCTGCGAGCCGAAGTAGATCGGGTCGAAGCCCCAGGCGAGCAGCGGCTCTTCGGCGGGTCGGCTTTGCGCGTCCATCTGCGCGCACGCGTGGGCGAGGCGCTGCACGACGGCGCTGAGCGTGCGCAAGCCGCTCCACAGCTTTCCCTGTGGGTCACGTCGGTCGAACCAACCCAGGTAGTGCATGTCCCACATGCTGCCTTCCTTGAGATGGCAATGGCCCTCGACGAAACCCGGCAGCAACACCTTGTCGGCAAAGCGCCGGTCCAGCGTGTGATCGCCCCAGGTGGAAACATCGTCCAACGAGCCCACGCTGAGGATCCGACCGTCGCGCACCGCCACGTGCGTCGCCTCGGGCTGCATGGTGTTCATCGTGACGATCTTGCGGGCGCAGTAAACGATGGTGGTCATGTTCGGCGTCGAGTGTGAAGCGGGGGATTTTGCGGTGTGTCGCAAAATCCGCGTCGCAACTGGAGCGCGAATGGATTCCGACGATGCCTGGCCAGCGCAGATTTACCGGCGCCTCAAAGACGCGAACGTGCGGCAGATGTCCTACGTTCCCGATGCAGGCCACGCGCGCCTCATTGAGCTGTTCAGCGCCGACGCCGAGGTTCGAACGAGCGTTTTGACCACGGAAGAGGAAGGCATCGCGATCAGCGCCGGTGCGTGGCTCGGCGGGCAGCGCAGCGTGCTATTGATGCAAAGCAGCGGCGTGGGCAACTGCATCAACATGCTGTCGCTGATGCCAAACTGCCGCATCCCGCTGCTCGCCCTGGTGACGATGCGCGGCGAGTGGGCCGAATTCAACCCCTGGCAGGTGCCGATGGGCAAGGCGACTCCAACCGTGCTGGAAGCGATGGGCGTGCACGTGATTCGCGTGCAGACGAAGGAAGAGATTGCCGACGCGCTCGACTCTGCGATCACGCTGGCTTTTGACGGCGACATGGCAGTCGCCGTTCTGCTCTCGCAACGCCTGATCGGACGAAAACAATGGATCAAGTGAAACCTGCTGAGATGGCCTTCGCAGCCACCCTGGAGCGGCGCGCTGTGGTCGCTGCGCTGCTGCGCGACCGCGGCGATGCGCTCGTGATCACCGGCCTGGGCTCGCCCAGCTACGACGTGTTCGCGCAAGGGGACCACCCCGGGAACTTCTACCTCTGGGGGGCGATGGGCGGCGCAGCCCTCGTCGGCATGGGCCTGGCGCTGGCGCAGCCGCGCCGGGCGGTGATCGTGATCACGGGGGACGGCGAGCAGTTGATGGGGCTGGGCGGCCTGGCGACGATCGCGGTGCGCCGGCCACCCAACCTGAGCATCGTCGTGCTCGATAACGGCCACTTCGGCGAGACCGGCATGCAGCTGAGCCACAGCGGTTTGGGCGTGGCGCTGAATCAGGTGGCGCAGAACCTGGGTTTTGCGCACACCGCAGAAGTCCACTCGACGGCGCAGTTGGATGGCGTGCGCGACGCGCTGCACGACGTCACGACGGGCCCGCGCCTGTTCCGTGTGCGAATTCGCGTCGAGAGCCCGCCACGCGCGCTGCCGCCGCGCGATGGTGTCTTCCTGAAGAACCGCTTCCGCGAGTCCCTGGGATTTCGAGTGACTTGAAAGCGCCCCAGGTGGCGCAAACGCCGCCGCCCGAGGGGACTGAGTCGCCCGGCAAAGCCGGGTCGACTCAGGGGTGACTGCCAAGCTGCGCCGGATCGAGGGATGTGTGGTTGCCTGCAGTGCGGTCTCGCGCTGGCGCTGTGTTTGGGAGTCAAACCCAGCCGCCGTCGACGATGAAATCCTGCGCCGTGCACATCGCGCTGTCGTCGCTCGCGAGAAACAGCGCCATGCGCGCGATGTGCTCGGGCAGCAACTCGCGGTTGATGCACTGACCGCGCGCGATGGCTTCGCGCCCGGCGTCATCCAGCCAAAGGCGTTTTTGTTTTTCCGTCATCACCCAACCCGGAACGAGCGTATTGACGCGAATGTTGAACGGCCCGAAGTCGCGCGCCAGGCTGCGCGTCAGGCCTTGCACTGCCGCCTTGGCCGTCGTGTAGACCGGCCAGCGACGACGAGATCGCGAGGGCCAGGAAGACGAGGACGGCCATGGCGCGACTCAGAACGGCGACAGGCCCGCGGGGCCGACCACCTCCACCGACAGCCGGTAACTCGATTCGCAGGTGTCACCCAGAAACTCGCCGGCGCGTGCCGCTGCGAAGTTGCGTGATCGCCAGACGCCATGGGAGTCGAGTTTGGCCCTTCAACATATCGATTGGCATGCTCCACAGGGGTCGCAAAGACCCGGCCACGTGGCGCCGTTCCCTTGCTCAATCCATCGGCCTGCGCCACACACTCGCCAACTAAGCCTGCTGCTCAAACGGCACACCGCACGGCCGATAGTAGTGGTCCAGCTCGGCGAATCCCGCAGCCAGCATCGTGTCGCGCCAACTCGCCCAATCGTGAAAGCAGCCATAGCGCTCACCGCTCCAGCCTTCACGCCCGTCACCGTGCGGGTTGGAGCTGAAGAGCACGCCGCCGGGTTTGAGCGTCTCGCGCAATTCGCCCAGCACGCGTG
>JBEBHW010000191.1:0-6659 GCA_040081145.1 Burkholderiaceae bacterium | reverse complement strand
TCTTCGATCCACACCGCAGGCAGGCCGAACGCCGGGTCGGTGGTGGCCGTGCCGATCAGGCGCTGCGTCGCGTGGCCCGGGTTGATGGCGAGAAACATCCCGGCAAACGCTTCCGACTCGCCGACGACTGCGCCACGCAGCGTCAGCCTGTACACGTTGGGTTTGAGCTCGAGGTTGTCGCGGATGTGCACGGGCGGCGGCAGGAAACCCACGTCCTGCGCGAACTTCTTGCGCACGCCCTTGATGCGCGACAGCAGATCACCCTCGCGTGCCTTGTCCACCAACGCGATGAGCCGGTAGCCGACCTCCAGGCCGAGCGTGTCCACCGGAACCAGGTCGTCCCAGCTCGCTTCGCCGTTGTTCGGCGCGACCTGGCTGCTGGGCGGCGGCACCGCCGCCGCGCGGCGCTTGCGTTGGCGCATCAGGTACGACGCATAACCCAAACCGGCGGCGATGGCGCCGAACACGAGGTGCGGCATGCCGGGTATCACGCCCAGCAGGCCGATCACGCCCGACGTGATGGCCAGGGAGCGCGGCGAATCGAAGACCTGGGCGGCGATCTGCTGGCCCACATCCCGCTCCTTGCCCACGCGCGACACGACCATCGCCGCCGCCACCGAGATCAGCATCGCCGGAATTTGCGCAACCAGCGCGTCGCCGACGGCGAGCAGGATGTAGCTGTCGGCGGCGCCGCCGGCCGACATGTCGTGCTGCACCATGCCGATGATCAGGCCGCCGATGATGTTGATGAACAGGATCAGCATGCCCGCCATCGCGTCGCCGCGAACGAACTTCGACGCGCCGTCCATCGAGCCGAAGAACTCGGCTTCCTCGCCGACTTCGGCGCGGCGTCGCTTCGCCTCTTTTTCGTCGATGAGTCCGGCGTTCAGATCAGCGTCAATCGCCATCTGCTTGCCCGGCATCGCATCGAGCGTGAAGCGCGCGCCGACTTCGGCGATGCGTTCGGCGCCCTTCGTCACGACGACGAAGTTGATGACGACGAGGATCGCAAACACGATCAGACCGACCGCAAAATTGCCGCCGATCAGGAAGTGGCCGAACGACTCGATCACGGTGCCGGCCGCCCCTGGGCCGGTGTGGCCCTCCAACAGCACGACGCGCGTCGAGGCGACGTTCAATGAGAGCCGCATCAAGGTGGTCAGCAGGATCACGGTGGGAAACGCCGCGAAGTCGAGCGGCCGCAACATGTACGCGGCGACGACCATCACCATCAGCGCCATCGCGATGTTGAACGTGAACAGCAGGTCCAGCACGAGCGGGGGCAGCGGCAGCACCATCATCGACAGCACGAGGATGATGAACAGCGGCGCGAGCAGCGCGCGAATCGCCGTGGCGTTCGGGCCGAGCCAGCGTTGCAGGGGGTGCAGCAGCGAATTCATTCAGCGTCCTAGGCCTCGCGACCGTGGTGTGGGTCGAGTTCCGCGGGAACGTGCAGCGCCGGCAACGCCCCGGGCGCGGCGCCCTGCCCGGCCAGCGACGCGCGCAACTGGTACACGTAGGCGAGCACTTGGGCGACCGCCGCGAACAAGGCTGCAGGCACCTCGCGGTCGATCTCGGCGTGCGCGTAAAGCGCTCGTGCCAGCGCCGGCGACTCGAGCACCGGCACCGCCGCGCCGCGTGCAGCGTCGCGAATTCGCAGCGCCATCAGGTCCGCGCCCTTGGCAACGACGGTGGGCGCGCGCATCCGGTTCTCTTCGTACTTCAGCGCCACGGCGTAGTGCGTCGGGTTCATCACCACCAGGTCAGCCTGGGGCACGGCCGCGAGCATGCGCCGATTGCCGATTTCGCGCATGCGCGCCCGGATGCGGTTCTTCACCTCGGGGTTGCCCTCGGTTTCCTTGTGTTCCTGGCGCGCCTCCTGCGTGCTCATCTTCAAGCGCTGCGCGTGCCAGTGGCGTTGCAGCGGCGCGTCGATCGCCGCGCACAGCGCCAGCGCGATCACGAGGAACACCACGCCGCCGAGAATCGCCTGGCTCGCCTGGCCCAGCGCCGCGGGCAGCGGCAGCGCCAGCAGCGCCGTGAAGCCGTCCGCGTGATTGCGCAGGTAGACCGCACCGATCGTGCCGAGCACCAAGGCCAGCGCACTCGCCTTCAAGGCGTCGACCAGCTGCGATTGCGAAAACATGCGCGGCAAACCGGTCAAGGGGTTGAGCTTCCCGAAATTCGGCATGAGCGGCTTCATCGTCCAGTTCCAGCCGCCCAGGCCGATGCTCGAAGCCAGCGCCACCGCCGTCATCAAGGCGCCGGCGGGAACCACCACCCAGAGCAAGACTTGTGCGCCCTCGGCGAGGCGCTGCGTGAGCAGCGCCGGGTCACTCGCCGCGCCCGAGCGCAGCCGCAAGGCATTGGCGAGCACCTGCTGCAGCCACGCCGATACCCCGGGCAGCGCCGCAGCGAGCGCCGCAGCGCCCGCGGCCAAGGCAGCGAAGTGCCCGAGGTCGCGCGAACGCGGCACCTGGCCGTCGGCTCTGGCCTTTTGCAGTTTGCGCTGCGAGGCGGGTAAGTTGCGGTTCTGCGCTTCGGAGTCGGCCATGGAGACAAGCGCGGGAGATGCGCCTGGTCATTGTTCCGAGGGCCGATTCAAACTTGAGGCGGATCAGCAGGGCGAAGGCAGCGCTTATCGGCACCTGCACCCAGCACGCTTGGACGGCGCGTGCCCGGCCGTGACGTCGGTCACGCCGGCGCGGCGGCGGCCGCGACGACGCGTCAACCGACCGTGCTTGCCGAGGTTTCGGCGCGGGCCGAAGCGCGGCCCGGCGGTTCGGCAGCGGGCGCGGCGCGCCACAACGAGCGTTCGACGGCGCCGCGCAGCGCTTCGCTGCAACTTTGGATGTGCTCCATGTGATGGCGCTGGCTGGCGTCCAGCGCGCTTGCCGACAAGCGATTTGCCGACCCGATCAAACCGCTCAGCGGTTCGCGCAGCGCGTGGCTGATTTCGCCGAGGAATTCGCCCTTGACCTGCGTCGCACGCTGCGCCGCGTTCCACGCCGACACCAGGCCTGCGTTGGTTTGTTCGAGCTGCGCCGTGCGTTCGCGCACGCTCTGCTCCAATTCATCGCGCGTCTGGCCGAGCGCATGGGCGTTCTGCTGGAGTTGATCGTACTGGCTTCGAATCAGTTTGTCGGCAACGCGCACCACGAGGAACAGCAGGCCGTACAGCACGGCAAGCGCAAGCGTCACGACGGCCGTGACCCAGGCCTGGGTGCGGTTGATGTCCTGCATCAATTCGGTGACGTCGCTGTACAACTCGAAGACCACGCGCACCTGCGCCGTCTCCCGATGGCGCAGCGGAATGTAGGCCGACAACAGATTGCGGTTTTCCACGACCTTGTCGAAGGCGCTGAACTTGTCGCGGTGCGTCAACTCGGTCGCGGCCCGGCCCGCGCGCGCCGCCAGGTAGCCGTTGTTCCCGCTCTTGTCTTCGCCGATCTGCTTGAGCTCCGTGGAAAACGCGGTGTGGCCGTTCAACCCGTAAATCTTGATCTTCGCCACATCGGTACCATGCATTTGCTGCTTGGTCAACGCAAGCAGCGCAGCGGTGCGCTCGTCGGCACGCACGGTGTCGGCGGGCAGCGTCGACGCCTCGTCCACCCAATCGAACCAGCGCGGCTCCAGCGAGTTGGCGAACGCGTGGGTCAGCGCGACGGTGTCGCGCTCCCCCATCGAAATCAAGTTGGCGACCGCGAAGTGCCGGTACACGGCGCTCAGGACCACAGCCACCAGGACGATGCTCGCCAGGCTGATCCAGGCGTAGGTATTCGACAAACGAAACATGTTGGGGCTCGCCACCACGGCCTTGACGGAGGTCGAAGCGCGCGGCGACGCCTTTCACGATCAGTGTCGACACACGGCGCGTGAGCATGAGACGGACCGAGCCCTCGACCGTGCAATCTGCACGCACCTTGTGCGGGCCGGCGGTGGGTGCGGCGAAGCTTCGCGATAGACGCGCCTCCCGCTCCGACGCACCCGTTACGCAAAGCGTGACCATGTACCGCCGGCCTCAGAGTCGTTCTTCAGTGTCGTGTCAAGGACACCGATATTCCCGGCGCCGGGCTTGCCGAAGAGGATGTGCACGCCGCTTTGGAAAGGATCGCATCCCCATGAGTCACCTTCTTGCTCGACTCTCGAGCGCCATTGCCCTTCTGGCCGGGCTCGCGCAAGCGCACGCTGAAGTGCTCACGGTCCCGGGCAGCGGCAATCCTGAATACGTCTTGCGCGTGCTGGCGAAGGCGTTCAACGCGCAGAGCGGCGAGCATCGTGTCGAAGTGCCGCCATCCAGCGGCACTGCGGGTGCGCTGCGCGACGTGGAACAAGGCGTGGCCTTGCTCGGCCGGGTGGGCAGGCCGCTGAAAGACGCCGAGCAAAAACGCGGCCTGAAGTACCTGCCGCTCGGTCGCGACGCGGTGGTCTTCGTCGGCGGCGCGGGCGTGTCGGCTCCCTGACTGCCGAGCAGGCGGTGGCCGTGTACACCGGCAAGATCATCGACTGGCGCGAGCTCGGCGCCAAGCCGGGCCCGATCCGCGCGATCGGCCGCGAGGCGACGGACGCTTCACGTCAGGCGCTGGCGCGCGAAATCAAAGAGTTCAACGAGATCGCCTACGGCGCCAGCGTCAAGCTCGTGCACCTGGACACGCAGCTCATCGACTTGCTGGACCGCTACCCGACGAGCCTGGGGTTCCTGAATCGCTCCGCGCTGTTCGGCGCCGCGACCCCGCTCAAGCCGCTCGCCTTCGGCGCAGTGCAGGGTAACCCGGACACGCTGGCCGACGGCCGCTATCCCTTGGCGCTGGAATTCGGCCTGGTGCACAAGGCCGGGGCGCTCAGCGCGGCGGGCAAGGCTTTCGTCGCTTTTGTCTACTCGCCCTCGGGTGAACGCATCTTGCGCGACCACGGCGTCTTGCCGTTGCCGGCTGCGAATTGAACGTCGCCCGCCGCAACCGACTTCGCACCGCCAATGAGAATCCACAAGAGCACCACCGTCCGCGTGACGGCCATCGTCGTCGCCCTGGTGGCTGCCGCGCAGTGGATGAATTTGCACTCGACCGACTTGCTCGTCGAGGGTGCCCTGCACGAACGCGAGATCGACAAGGTTCGCACCATCGGCACGCTCGTGCAGAGCCTCATCGAACAAGAGGGATCGCAGGCGCGCCTGGTGGCGCGGCTTCTCGCGAGCAAGGGCAAGCTGCGCGAGGCGCTTTTGCAGACCGATCCGCTGAGTTCGGGTCACCTGACGACGATCCTGAAAGACGCGCACGCGGCGTCGGACTTCGGACACATCGACGTCATCGACAGACACGGCGTCGTCGCGTATCGCGCCCACGATCCGACGCGGCGCGGCGACGTCGACGCAGGCTGGGGGGTTGCCGAGGCGCTTGCCGGACAGTCCGGTTTAACGACGGCGCGCGATGGCAACGGACTACTGTTACGCGCACTCGAGCCGGTGCGTGCCGGTGCGGCGATCATCGGCGCGGTGAGCGTGGGCGTGCACCTGAACGACACGCTGTTTGCGCAACTGGGCCACATGGTCAAAGCCGACCTCGCGCTTGTGGACCGCTCCGCCACCTCGCTGGCGAGCAGCACGCGCCGGGACTTCGGCGCCGACCCGCAGGTGATCAGCGCAGCGTTCGAACAGAAGATACCGCTTTACCGCAGCGACAGCGCCGCGCACAAGGCGCTGGCCTACCTGCCCGTGAGGATCGTCGACGACGCGTGGGTGATCCTCACGCAAATCGACAGCGCTTCCGCGTTCGCCGTGCAAGACCAGGCGCGCCGGCGCGCGACGTGGATCACCGCGATGATCCTGGTCGGCAGCGTGGCGCTGGCGGCGTTCACGCTGTGGTTCGAGCTGCGCCCCTTGCGCCGGCTGCGCCTGCGCGCCGAGCGCACCGCGCTGGAACTCACCGGCGCCTCAATCGCGACGCGCAGCGACGATGAAATCGGCGCCGTCGTGCACGCCCTGGACACCCTGACGCAGCGCCTGCTCGAGCGCAATCGCTCGCTTGCCGAAGCGAAGCTCGAAGCCGAGGCGGCGAGCGCGACGAAGCTGCAGTTCCTGGCCAACATGAGCCACGAGATCCGCACGCCGATGAACGGCGTGATCGGCATGTCCAACCTGTTGTTGCAAACCTCGCTGCAACCGCGCCAGCGGCATTTCGCCCGCACCCTGCGCGACTCGGCGGATTCGATGTTGCGCCTGCTCAACGACATCCTGGACTTGAGCAAGGTGCAAGCCGGCGTCGTCGAGCTCGAGCATGTGCCTTACGAGCCACGCAGCTTGCTCGACGAGGTCGCGCAACTGCACGCCCAGCGCGCCCAATTCAAGGGGCTGGAGCTCGTGTGCGACGTCGCAGCCGAGGTTCCCGAGCGTGTGTTCGGCGACCCGCATCGCCTGAAACAGATGCTGGGCAACCTGCTGAGCAACGCCATCAAGTTCACGCCGCAGGGCGAAATCGTCATGTCGGTGCGCCTCGACTCCACCGATCGCCTGTGCTTCACGACGCGAGACTCCGGAGTCGGCGTGCCCAAGGAAGCGCAGTCGCGCCTGTTCCAGGCGTTTGTTCAAGCCGACAGTTCGACGACCCGCGAATTCGGCGGCACCGGACTCGGTTTGGCGATCACCCGGCAACTCGTGCTCCAGA
>JBEBHW010000190.1:0-6688 GCA_040081145.1 Burkholderiaceae bacterium | reverse complement strand
CCTGGGGCCTGCCCTATGCCGCGTGCATGACGGGCGCGAAACTCGTCTTCCCCGGCCCGGGGCTGGACGGCAAGTCGCTGCATGAATTGTTCGAGTCGGAGAAGGTCACGCTGTCGGCTGGCGTGCCCACCGTCTGGCAAGGCCTGCTCTCTTATGTCGAAGCGAACAAGCTCAAGTTCAGCACCATGAAACGCACCATCATCGGCGGCTCGGCGTGCCCGCCGGCAATGATGCGCACCTTCACCGAGCAGTACGGCGTACACGTCCTGCACGCCTGGGGCATGACGGAGATGAGCCCGCTCGGCACCGCGTGCACATTCAAGGCGAAACACGTCGACATGGATGCGCAGGCGCGTTACGCCGTGCAGGCCAAGCAGGGCCGGGCGATTTACGGCGTCGACATGAAGATCGTCGACGCCGACGGCAAAGAGCTGCCGTGGGACGGCACGGCCACGGGCGAGTTGCTGGTGCGCGGCCCGTGGATCGTCAGCGAATACCTGAAGAGCGAAGGCGGCAGCCCATTGATTGACGGCTGGTTCCCCACCGGCGACGTGGCAAGCATCGACGCCGACGGCTTCATGCAGATCACGGACCGCAGCAAGGACGTGATCAAGAGCGGCGGCGAGTGGATCGGTTCGATCGACCTGGAAAACATCGCGATGGCGCACCCCAAGGTCGCGATGGCCGCGTGCATCGCCGCGTTCCACCCGAAGTGGGACGAGCGGCCGCTGCTCGTCGTCGTGAAGAAGCCGAACGCCGAGTTGACGCGCGACGAGGTGCTGGCGTTTTTCGACGGCAAGATCGCCAAGTGGTGGACGCCCGACGACGTCGTGTTCGTCGACGCGATTCCGCTGGGCGCCACCGGCAAGATGCTGAAGAACCGGTTGCGCGAGCAGTTCAAGAATCACAAGTTGCCGACGGCTTAGTTAGGGGCAATTCGGCCGGCGGGGCATGAAGGCGCAGCGATGAATTGCTCCCGCTGCCGGCACACGAACCGCGAGGGCGCGAAGTTCTGCGAGGAGTGCGCGGCGCCGCTCGACAGGGCGTGCGCGCAATGCGCGGCGCCCGTGCCGCCAGCGGCAAAGTTCTGTCCGCAGTGCGCCCATCCTTGTGGCGACGCCATGCCGGCCCCTGCGGCGGCGGACGCTCCCGGTCGCTACGCGCCCAAGCACCTCGCCGATCGGATTCTCATGTCCAAAGCGGCGATCGAGGGCGAGCGCAAGCAGGTCACCGTGCTGTTCGCCGACCTCAAGGGCTCGATGGAACTTCTCGCCGAACGCGACCCCGAGGAGGCGCGCAAGATTCTCGACCCCGTGATCGAGCGCTTGATGGAGGCAGTGCATCACTTTGAGGGCACCGTGAACCAGGTGATGGGCGACGGCATCATGGCGCTGTTCGGTGCACCGCTGGCCCACGAGGACCACGCCGTGCGCGCGTGCTTCGCGGCGCTGCGAATGCAGGAGTCGATCAAGTGTCACGCCGACGCGATGCGCCGCGCATTCGGCGTGGAAGTACAAATCCGCGTCGGCGTGCACTCCGGTGAGGTTGTCGTGCGCTCCGTCGGCAGCGATCTGCGCATGGACTACACGGCGGTCGGCCAGACGACGCATCTGGCCGCGCGCATGGAGCAGCTGGCGCCGCCCGGGACGGTGCGCCTGACAGCAGCGACGGTGAGGCTTGCCGAGGGCTACGTCGAGGTGAAGTCGCTCGGGCCGATTCCCGTGAAAGGGTTGCCCGACGCGATCGAGGTTTTCGAGTTGACGGGCGCGGGCATGGCGCGCACGAGGCTGCAGGCCTCGGCGCTGCGCGGCCTGACGCGCTTCGTCGGCCGTGACAGCGAGATCGAACACATGCGCCGGGTGCTGAGCCAAGCTGACGCCGGCCGCGGGCAAGTCGTCGCCATCGTCGGCGAAGCCGGCGTGGGCAAGTCCCGGCTGGTCTACGAGTTCACGCATTCGCATCGCGTGCAGGACTGGCGGGTGTTGGAGGCTCCTTCCGTGTCCTACGGCAAGGCCACCAGCTATCTGCCGGTGATAGAGCTGTTGAAGGGCTATTTCCGAATCGGCACGCGCGACGACCATCGCGAGATGCGCGACAAGGTACTGGGACGCGTGCTGGGGTTGGATCGTGCGCTGGAGCCGCTCCTGCCTGCATTGCTCGCTCTGCTCGACGTGCCGGTTGAGGACGCCGCCTGGACAAACCTCGAGCCGCCGCAGCGCCGCCAGCGCACGCTCGACGCCGTGAAGCGCCTGCTGCTGCGTGAGAGCCTGGTGCAGCCGCTGCTCGTCGTGTTCGAGGACTTGCACTGGGTTGACGGCGAGACTCAGGCCTTGCTCGACACACTGGTAGAAAGCATTGGCGGCGCGCGCCTGCTGTTGCTCGTGAACTACCGGCCCGAGTACGAGCACCGCTGGGGCAGCAGGGCAGCGTATTCGCAACTGCGGCTGGACACCTTGCCCGCTGCAAGCACGGCCGAGTTGCTGGGCGCCTTGCTTGGCCAGCACCCTGGCCTTGCACCCTTGACGCAGATGCTGCTCAAGCGCGGCAACCCGTTCTTCCTGGAAGAGACGGTACGCACACTGGTGGAAACCGGCACGCTGGCCGGCGAACGCGGCGCATACCGGTTGACCCGGTCGGTCGAATCGCTGAAGATTCCCGCCACGGTGCAGACGATCCTCGCGGCGCGCATCGACCGGCTGCCGCCCGATGAGAAACAACTCTTGCAGGCGGCCTCCGCGATCGGCAAAGACGTTCCGTTCGCGCTCCTGGCGGCGATGGCCGAACTCTCCGAAGACAAGTTGCAGCGTGGGCTCGCGCACCTTCAGGAAGCAGAGTTCGTCTACGAGACGCAGCGGTTTCCGGACGTCGAATTCACGTTCAAGCACGCGCTGACCCACGACGTGGCGTACACCGGTCTGCTCGGCGAGCGGCGTTTGCAACTTCACGCGCGAATCATCGGCGCGATTGAGCGGCACTGGGCCGATCGACTCGGCGAGCATGTGGACCGCCTGGCACAGCACGCGCATCGCGGCCAACTATGGGAGAAGGCGGCTCGCTACGGCCGGCAGGCCGGGTTACGGGGGCTCGACCGCTCGGCGCCGCGCGAGGCCCTCGCGGCATTCGAACAAGCACGAGCCGCACTTCGCGAGTGGCCTGACAGCCGGGAGCGCACCGAGTTGCTCGTTGACGTCGCACTTGAGCAGCGCGACTGCCACTTCAGGCTGGGCGAGCTGGCGCGGCTGGGCGAGGTGCTGGCCGATGCCCGGGATCTGGCCGCACAGCTCGACGATGCGTCGCGCCTCGTCTCGGTGCTGGTGTACCAGACAAGCAATCTGTCGTTTCTCGCGGAACACGAACACGCCATCGTCACTGCGCAAAGCGCATCGGCCTCAGCCGAAAAGTCACCAGAGATTGGGCCAAGATTCATTTCGGCGTTCATCCTGGGTCAGGCGCATTGGTTTGCCGGGGATCCGCGTTCTGCATGCGTGCCATTGCGCGAGGCACTGCGCCTTGTCAAGGATGTGCCTGTGCACGAGCGCTTCGGCGGACCGAACCTTGCAGCGGTGAGAGCGCGCTTTCACTTGCCGGGAGTGCTGGCCGATCTCGGCGAATTCTCCGAAGCCGTTGCACTCGGCGCCGAAGTGGTTCGCATCGCCACGTCGGCCGCGCTCCCTTACAACGAAGTGTTTGCGCGACTTGGCCTTGGCTATCCCCTTTTGCGCCGCGGCAACTTCCCGCAAGCCGCAGACGAGCTGGAGCTGGCGATCGCTTTGTGCAAATCTTTGGAAAACCGATTTCTGCTGTCATTCTCAATGGTCCGAGCCGGATCGTCCTTTCTCTGGTGCGGCCGGGAGGCCGAGGGCGTTCAAATGATCGAGCAGGCGCTTCAGGCGTTCAAGGCGATGGGAGTCCAAGGGTTCCGTTCGATGAATTTGTGCGACTTGGCGCAGGGCTATCTGGTCCTCGGACGAGTCGACGACGCAAGAGAAGCGGCGCAAGAAGCGCTGGCGTTGGCCTGTGCGCGTCGCGAGCCAGCTTGGCATGCCTTGTCCTTGAAAATGATCGGTGACGTGCAAGCAACAGAACTCGCCGATTCAGGCCAATCGGAAGACGCGTACCGGCAAGCGCTCGGATTGGCGAAAGGGCTCGGCATGCGGCCGCTTGTCGCGCACTGTCACTTTGGACTGGGCAAGCTCCAAGCCAGGGCCGGCGAGCGCGACCAGGCAAGGCAGCAATTCGACGCGACGACCTCGCTGTACCGCGACATGGGCATGCGCTTTTGGGCCGAAAAGGTCGATCTCCATCTGTCCGGCTTGGACTGATGTTGGAGTCGCGACTCGGGCATTGGAGAACCGGTCCCACGCCAACGTGATTCACGCCGACGCGAATTGATCGAAAAGCCCCCTGCGGCTACAATTCTCCCAAATTGGGAGAGTCGGCGACTCCGTCATGCGTGTCATCGCGAAAAGTACCCTCAAGAAGTTCTGGGAGCAGCCGGGGCGAGGTGACGCGCGGGGCGCGCTCCAAAGCTGGCATGAAGAAGCGATCAAGGCCCATTGGACAACGCCACAGGCCGTGAAAGACCAATACGCGAGCGCAAGCATCTGCGGCAACAACCGGGTGGTGTTCAACGTCAGCGGCAACAAATACCGCCTCGTCGTCGAGATGCAGTATCGCGCCGGCATCGCGTGGGTGAAGTTCATCGGCACCCACGCGCAGTACGACAAGATCGATGTGGAGACCGTCAATGCCTATTAAGCCCATTCGCACCGACAAAGACCTTCACTCCGCATTCCGCCGCCTCGAGCGAATCTACCAGGCGGATGAAGGCACGGCGCAGGCCGACGAGAGAGACGTGCTCGTCACGTTGATCGAAGCCTATGAGAACAAGCACTATGCAGTGGGTCCGGCCGATCCGATTGAAGCGATCAAATTCAGGATGGAACAGCAGGGGCTCACACCGACCGACCTCGAGCCTTACATTGGCCCGAGCGGAAGGGTCTCCGAAGTGCTGAATCGCAAGCGGCCGTTGAGCTTGCGGATGGTGAAGAAGCTGCATGACGGCTTGCGCATTCCGTATGAAAGCCTGTTGGCCGGGGCGGTGTGACGGCCCAGTGTTGCGCCCGTCGCTGGGGACCTATACACAACGCCGATGCCGCTCGACGCAAGTGTCGAGCACTTCGCCACCCTCACGCTGCCACCAGTTCTGCGCCGAGAAGATCTCCACTTCGCTGAAGCCTGCGTAACCCTGCGCTTCGACGAGTGCGCGGATCTTGCGCAGCTCGATCACGCCATCACCCATCATGCCGCGGTCGTTCAACAGGTCCTTTGTCGGCGTGAGCCAGTCGCAGACGTGAAACGCGAGCAGGCGGCTGCGCCCGGCGCGCTCGATCTGTTGCGCGAGTTTCGGGTCCCACCAGACGTGATACACGTCAACCGCCACGCCTAACGCGCCGCTGTGTGAGGGGTCGAGTTGCTCGCAGACATCAAGCGCCTGTTCCAGCGTATTGATGCAGGCGCGGTCCGCCGCGTACATCGGGTGCAGCGGCTCGATGGCCAGCGGCATGCGGCGCGCGCGCGCATCGTCGAGCAGTTCGGCGATGCCTTGCGTGACTTGCATGCGCGCCGAGGCAATGTCGCGGTGCAGCGCCTTGCCGGCAAGTGCGCCGGGCAGTCCGCCGACGACGAGCACGAGGCACGGCGCGCCGAGCTCGCACGCCTCGTCGAGCGCGCGGCAGTTGTCGTCGCGCGCGGCTTGCCGGCCGGCCGCATCAGCGTAGGGAAACATGCCGCCGCGGCAGTAGCCCGAGAGTTGCATGCCGTGCTCGCGCAGACGCTGCGCGGTCGCTCGCAAGCTCGCCGCGGCGACCTGATCGCGCCACGGCGAGACGGCGCGGATGCCGCGCGCGGCGCACGCGTCGATGATCTCGAGCAGCGGCCAGTCCGCGCCGCGCTGCTTGCGCACCGTCGCGGTGTTGATCGACAGCCAGCGATGGTCTTGCGAGAAGTCGCGCATCGCCACGTCTGCCTGAGCGCCTCAACCGTCGACGCCGTGCATGGCGAGCAAGGTCTGCATGCGCCGCACCGCGAGTTCGGGTTGTTCGATCAGCCCGGCAGCGTCGGCCAGGCGGAACAGTTCAGCGAAGTGCGGCAACGAGCGTGTGCTCTGTTGGCCGCCGACCATCACGAAGTGATCCTGCAATCCGTTGAGCCACGCCATGAAGACGATGCCGGTCTTGTAGAAGCGCGTCGGCGCGCGAAAGATGTGACGCGACAGCGGCACGGTGGGCGCGAGGATTTGATGGAAAGCGGTTGCATCGCCGCGCGCGAGCGCCGCGAGCGCCGCACTCGCCGCCGGCGCGATCGCATCAAAAATGCCCAGCAGCGCGTCGCTGTGCTGCCGGTTCGCCGTGTCGCCCACGCCGTCACCGGCGATCAATTCGGCGTAGTCGAAGTCATCCCCGGTGTACATGCGCACGCCCGGCGGCAGGCGGCGGCGCATGGCGATTTCCTGGTTCTTGTCGAGCAGCGAGATCTTGACGCCGTCGACTTTGTCGCGGTGCGCCTGAATGACTCCGAGCGCCGTGTCCATCGCCTGCGAGACGTCTTTGCTTCCCCAATAGCCCTGCAATGCCGGGTCGAACATGTCGCCCAGCCAGTGCAAGATCACCGGCTCGCGCGCCTGGCT
>JBEBHW010000849.1:0-1399 GCA_040081145.1 Burkholderiaceae bacterium | reverse complement strand
TGAGGCGGTGAAACGCGCTGTCGACGGTCGTGGCATTCGCGACATGGCGCAGGGCGAGGACATCCACATCCCGAAGCGCGACATCAGCGAACCCGTATTCAGCCATGGCACGGGTGGTCGCCGCGATACCGTTCACCCCGGCAATCAAGACTACGTTCGCGGCGACCGGATCGAACGCCCCAAGGGCGGCGGCGGCTCAGGCGGCGGCGGGAATGCAAGCGACAGCGGCGAGGGCGACGACGACTTCGTCTTTCACCTCAGCAAAGAAGAATTCATGCAGGTTTTCTTCGACGATTTGGCTTTGCCGAATCTGGCCCGCACGACGCTTGCAGACACTCCCGAGTTCAAGACACACCGGGCGGGCTACAGCAGCGACGGCACGCCCAACAACTTGCACGTCGTTCGCTCCATGCGCGGCGCGATCGGCAGGCGCATTGCAGTCGGGTCGGAGGCGCGTCGTGCCCTGCGGGAGCTTGAAGAGCAATTGGCCCTCCTCAAGCGGCACCCCGATCCCAACCCGCACTCCCGCGAGCTGCTCAGCATTCAGCGCGAAATCGATGCGCTGCGCGCGCGGCTGGCGCGGATTCCGTACCTCGACCCGATCGACTTGCGCTACCGCAGTCGGGTTCGGGTTCCCGTCCCGATGTCCAAGGCAGTGATGTTCTGCCTCATGGATGTTTCAGGTTCGATGGATGAGTCGCGCAAGGAGTTATCGAAGCGATTCTTTATCCTCCTCTATCTGTTTCTCACGCGCCACTACGAGAAGATCGAAATCGTCTTTATCCGCCACCATACGCAGGCGCAAGAAGTCGACGAGCAGAATTTCTTCCACGCCACCGAGACTGGCGGCACGGTGGTATCGAGCGCATTGGTCCTCATGGAAGAGATCGCCAAGTCACGCTTTCCCACCAGCGAATGGAATATCTACGGTGCCCAGGCGAGCGACGGTGACAATTGGCATCACGACAGCGGTCGATGCCGCCAGTTGCTTGCCGAGCGCATCCTGCCGCTGTGCCGCTACTTCGCCTACGTGCAGGTCGCCGAAGAAGAACAAAACCTCTGGGAGGAATACGCCCAGCTCGCCGAGCAGGCCAAGGTATTCGCCATGCGCAAAGTGACCGAGGCATCGCAAATTTACCCGGTATTTCGTGATCTGTTCAAGAAGGAAGGTGTGCCCGCATGACCCGCATGCCACGCACAGCGGCGCCAGCCGGCGACTTGCTTGACCTTGCGGCGGCCCCGGCACCCCGAACCGTGATGCGGGCGCGCGAAATCCAGCGACCGCCGCGCGCGGCCCAAGCCCTGCCCGCACCGAGCGACTGGACCTTCGAGTTGCTCGAACGCTACCACCAGGTCATACGCCAAACGGCCACACGCTATGGGCTGGACACGTACCCCA
>JBEBHW010000189.1:0-6813 GCA_040081145.1 Burkholderiaceae bacterium | reverse complement strand
GCGCGCCGCTCGAATCGCTCAGGATCGACGCCGTGACACCGGCGCCCGAGGCGTTGATCTTGTCGCGCAGTTGCGCGAGCGACTGCGCCGGCGGCCCGACCGCGATCTGCACCGCCGTGGCGCCCACTTTGGGCGTGAAGCTGCCCTGGCCGGCGCCCCAGGCGCCGAGCTCGATGGTGAGCGTGCCTTCGCCCGCCAGCGCGTCGGCCGAAGCGAAAACGCCGGTCGCGTTGGACTGCGCAGAGGCGAGCTGATTCACCTGAATCGAATAGTTGCCGGCCTTGGTGTTTGCGCCCGTGGTGACGCTGACGGCGCCGGGATTGCCCGAGGCGCCTGTCGTGCGTGTCCATGTATCGGCGCGCGTCAGCGCCGCAGCCGCGTCACGCAGCGCCGAGATCGAAGACTTGACCTTGCCATAGGTCGAGAGCTTGGTTTGGAGCGCCTTGGCTTCGTTTTCGAGCTTGGTCAGCGGAACGCGTTCGACCGCCACCAGCTGCGTGATGATGCTGTTCACATCCAGCCCGCTGCCGACACCGGGCGATGAGATCGTGGCCATGGGAGTGATCCTTTCTCGTCATCCGGTTTTCGGCAGGTTTGCGCGGGACCTGAGGGATTTCAGCGCGCGCCCAACCGCAACTGGCCCGCGGTGAACAAGGAGATTGCTGCTCTCATCCGGGGCGAAAGTGCGGCCCCGTACTCGATACGGCGCCGGGATCCAAGCGAGGTCGGGAGACGGTGGATCCCGGCGTGCGCCGGGATGACCCCGAGCCGCGGCAGCGCCAGCTCGGCCGGCGCCAGACGCCTCAGCTGCGCAGCAATTGCAGCACTTGCTGCGGCAGCTGATTCGCTTGCGCGACCATCGCCGTGCCGGCCTGTTGCAGGATGTTTGCGCGCGACATGTTGGCGGTTTCGGCGGCAAAGTCGGCGTCCATGATGCGCCCCCGCGCCGCCGACTGGTTTTCGCCCGTCACTTGCAAGTTGGTGATGGCGAAAGCGAAGCGACTCATCGCCGCGCCGTAGGTGGCGCGGTCGGTGTTGATGGCGTCCAGCGCGACGTCGATGTCGCTCAGCGCGGTCGATGCGAGGGCGACGTCGGTGATGCCGCCGGTGACGGCGGTGACCGCCACGGTCGTCATCGTCAACGTGTCGCCGTTGTTCGGCCCGACCTGGAACGACTGCGCGCCGGCACCGGCACCGACGATGGCCACGCCGTTGAACTTGGTCTGGTCGGCGACGCGTTGAATTTCCGCAGAGAGTTGTTGGTACTCGGAGTCGAGGTTTGCGCGGTCGTTGGTGCCGTTCGAGCCGTTCAGCGCCTGGATTGCGAGTTCGCGCATGCGCTGCAGCGCGTCGGTGATCGTGGACAGCGCGCCCTCGGCGGTCTGCGCCAGGGAAATGCCGTCGTTCGCGTTGCGGATCGCGACGTTGATGCCGCGAATCTGAGCATTCATGCGGTCGGCAATCGCCAGGCCCGCGGCGTCGTCACGCGATGAGTTGACCCGCAGGCCCGACGACAGGCGTTCCATCGACGTCGCGAGCGAGATCTTCGACGTTGTCAGATTGCGCTGCGCGTTGAGCGAAACGATGTTGGTGTTGATGGTCTGGGCCATGCAGGTACTCCTGGAGAATCCGTTCGTCTCCCGGCTCGGGTGCCGGTCGGGGGGTCAGACACTGGGGTCTGCCAAGTGGATTCTTCTGCATGGCCGCGGCGGGGATCGTTCGATAAGGGCGGCGAACCCCGGTTAAACAAAATGAAAAGCCGCCCGTGAAGGGCGGCGTTGGATTGTTTGGGGCCCTTGTGCCGGGCCTGCGGTCGGTGCTTAGCGCAGCAGCGCCAGCACCTGGTTGGGCAACTGATTCGCTTGCGCCACCATCGCGCTGCCGGCCTGCTGCATGATCTGCGCTCGAGACAGATTGGCCGTTTCCGCGGCGAAGTCGGCGTCGATGATGCGTCCGCGTGCCGCCGATTGATTCTCGCCGGTCACTTGCAGGTTGTTGATCGCATACGAGAAGCGGCTCATTGCAGCGCCGTAAGTTGCGCGGTCGGTGTTGATCGTGGTCAGTGCCGTGTCGAGTGCGTCAACTGCCGTCGATGCGTTCGCCGCGGTGGTCAGGTCACCGGTGACCGTCGCGACCGCGTTGGTCGTGATCGTCAGCGTGTCGCCATTGTTTGGGCCGATCTGGAAGGTCTGCCCTCCGGCGCCAGCGCCCACGATGGCCACGCCGTTGAACTTGGTCTGCGAGCCAATGCGCGTGATTTCTGAGGAGAGTTGTTGATACTCCGTATCGAGGTTGGCTCGGTCCGTCGTGCCGTTCGAGCCGTTCTGCGCCTGAATCGCCAGTTCACGCATGCGTTGCAGCGCGTCGGTGATCGTCGCCAGTGCACCTTCAGCGGTTTGCGCCACCGAGATGCCGTCGTTGGCGTTGCGGATCGCGACGTTGATGCCGCGGATCTGGCCTTCCATGCGGCCGGCGATGGCCAGGCCGGCGGCGTCGTCTTTGGCCGAATTGACCCGCAGCCCCGAGGACAAGCGCTCCATCGAGGTGGCGAGCGACGTCTTTGACGTCGAGAGATTGCGTTGCGCGTTCAGCGAAACGACGTTGGTGTTGATGGTCATTGCCACGGTAGGGGCTCCTTGCGGTTGATGTGACTCGGCTGCCTATTCCAAACTTTGAGCGGCCTACGAGCCCGGTTTCCCAGGTGCGTTGCTGTCGTTATCGGTGCGGTCCCGGTTTGACTTGAGGGTGAAATTCAAAGCCTGTGAAAAATTCACCAAACAAAGTCAAGGGTCCCGGTCGGTGAATAAAAAGGCATTGAGGCGGGCTTATCGGCGCTTT
Source organism: Burkholderiaceae bacterium (assembly GCA_040081145.1). Taxonomy (GTDB): domain Bacteria; phylum Pseudomonadota; class Gammaproteobacteria; order Burkholderiales; family Burkholderiaceae_C; genus JAEMQF01. Next base: position 3,975 of record JBEBHW010000189.1, on the reverse strand, counting down.
GCACGGCAACTGAAGTGTTGCCATTGCGCCCATGAAGATTGCAGACGGTGGCGCAGCACCTGGCCACAGGGCACCGAGCGAACCCGACATGCCGGTCGAAGCACCAAGGATGGCCCTGGTGATGATCGTGCGCGATGAAGCGCGCTGTATACAAAGGTGCCTGGACAGCGTGCGCCCCTGGGTTGACGAAATGCTCGTGCTCGACACCGGCTCGCGCGACGCGACAGTAGCCATCGCGCAGCGCTGCGGCGCTGTGGTGAAGCCCTTCGCGTGGATCGACGACTTTGCGGCGGCACGCAACGCCGCGCTCGCGCTCACCCAAGCGCCGTGGCGGCTCGTGCTCGATGCCGATGAATGGCTGGTCGGCGGCGGGGACCAGCTGGCTGCGGTGCGCAGCCAGGACCCGACTTTCCTGGGGCAGGTCAGGGTGGCGAGCCGCATCGATCACGGGGCGACCGACGCGCCGAGCTGGCTGCCGCGTTTGCTGCCCGCCGGCACTCGCTATGCAGGACGCATTCATGAGCAGCCCGAATCGCCGCTGCCCAGACGGCGCATTGCACTGGACATCGCGCACGACGGCTATCTCGCGGCGCAGCGCGTCGGCAAGGCTGGGCGCAACCGTCGGCTGCTCGAAACCGCGCTGGCCGAGCAGCCCGACGATGCCTATTGGAACTACCAATTGGGCAAGGACCTGGAAGTGAACTCGCAGTTCGTGCAGGCCCGGCCGCACTACGCGCACGCCTACGCGAGCGCAGCGGCCAACGCGTCGTGGCGCCACGATTTGGTGGTGCGCTGGATGTTCACGCTCAAGCAGCTCGGCTGCGTCGACGACGCGCTGCGCGTCGCCGCCGCCGAGCAGGCGCGCTGGGCGGACTCGCCCGACTTTCACTTCACGCTGGGCGATGTGCTGCTGGAGTGCGCAATCCGCCAGCCGCAGCACGCCGCGACGCTGCTGCCGCAAATCGAGGCGAGCTGGCTGCGCGCCCTGCAGCTTGGCGAGCGGCCCGATCTGCCGGACAGCGTGCAAGGCCGCGGCAGCTACCTGGCGGCGCACAACCTGGCCGTGTTCCACGCCAGCCTGGGCCACGTCGACACGGCACGGCACTGGGAGCAGCGAGCCTTGCGCTTGCGCGAGAGCGCCACGGCACAGCCCGAAGTAGTGGGCTGACGCCCCGGTATTTCGCGTTTCGCCGCTGGCCTGCCGCCCTAGGCTAGGCACGCCACCACTTTGCCGTGCCAGGCTCGCCGCGACCTCTCGCGGTGTTCCGGCGGCCGTCGCACCCATGGCCCTCGACCTGCCCGCCCCATCGAACATGAGCACATCCGTGGCTGGCGACAAACACGCACGCGCCTATCGCCATTGGCTGACCGGGCAACAGCACGCGCAGCGAGACGACTGGCGCGGCGCGGTGCAGGCGTTCGAGCGCGCCGACAAGGTGTGCCACGACAGCGCCTACTCGCTCGCGGCGATCCACGCGTTGATCAAGGCGAATCGCTCGGCAGACGCCGCATGCCGCGCGCGGAGCTTGCGCGAATCCGAGCCGCGCACGGCGCTTGCGCACACGCTCGAGTCGCACGCGCTGCTCAACCTCGGCCGCCCGGAAGAAGCGGTCGAGTGCCTGCGCGCTTTGCCGGACGATGTGGTGCGCGATCACCCGCACCTCGTGTCGCTGGCTCTGGCGCTGCAGCGTTGCCGGCGCCACGATGAAGCGATCCGCACCTTTCTCGGCGCCTTGGCGCTGAAGATGGACGATGCGATCTCGCACTTTCGCCTGGGCATGTCGTTCAAGGACATCGGCATGAAGGCCGAAGCCGCCGAATGCGTGCGCACCGCGGTGGCCCTCGGCGTGGGCAGCAGCGAGCTGGCGGCCCGTGGGCAGCTGGCGTTTTATGAACGCGAGGCGTGCCGCTGGAGCGAGGCGCAGGAGGCGCTTGCGGCTTTGCGCGAGCGGGTTCTGGCCTTGCCCGAGGGCACGCCAATGGAGGCCGCGCCCTTCGTTCACGCGGTGCTGTGCGACGACCCGCTGGAGCAGCTCCAAGTCGCGCGCCACCACATGCTGCACATCGAACGCAGCGTCGTCGCGCTGCCGCGCCGGGTGCCGCGCGCGAGCGCCGGGCGCCTGCGCGTGGCGTATTTGTCTGCCGACTTTCACCAGCACGCGACGTCGCAGCTCGTAGCGCAAGCGTTTGAGGCACACGATCGTGACGCCTTTGAAGTCACGCTGTTCTCCACCGGCCCGGACGATGCGAGCACCATGCGCGCGCGCATGCGCGATGCGTGCGAACATTTTGTCGAGCTGCGTGGCCTGGGCTTTGCGGCGATGGCGCAGCGCATTCGCGAATCGAACATCGACATCCTGGTCGACTTGAAAGGCGCGACACACGACACCTTGTTGCCCGTGCTTGCGCACCGCCCCGCGCCTCTGCAAGTCAACTGGCTGGGTTTTCCCGGTACGTCCGGCGCGCGCTTCATCGACTACATCGTCGGCGACCCGATCGTCACACCACTCGCCGACGCCGCGTGCTTCAGCGAAAAAATTGCCCAGCTGCCGCTCTGTTATCAACCCAACGATTCGCTGCGTGAGCGGCCTGTGCCGCTGGGGCGCGCACACTGGGGCCTTCCCGAGGGCAAGGTGCTGCTGTGCGCGTTTCACCAGTCGTACAAGATTTCGGCCGAGGTCTTCGATCAATGGTGTGCGCTGTTGCACGCTCTGCCTGACGCGTGTCTGTGGCTGCTGGAATGGAACCGCAATGTCGGGCTTGCCTTGCAGCGCGCCGCCGCGCAGCGCGGCCTTGCGCCGGAGCGCCTGGTGTTTTCGCCGGTATTGCCGCTCAATCAGCACCTGAGTCGCCTGGCCGAGGCCGACTTGTATATTGACGCCTGGCCTTGCAACGCGCACACCACCGCGAGCGAAGCGCTGTGGGTCGGCGTTCCGGTGGTCAGCGTGCGCGGCAGGACCTTTGGGCAGCGCGTTGCATCGAGTGTGCTCAATGCGGTGGGATTGCCCGATTTCGCCTGCGCCGACGTGGAGGGTTACCGCGCGACGATTCTGGGGCTCGCCAGCGATGCACCACGCCGTGCGAACTTGCGCGAATACCTCCACGCGCAGGCGATACAGAGTCCGCTCTTCAAGGGAGCTTTGTTCGTCCGCGAGCTCGAGGGTCTTTACCGACGCATGTGGGATCGGGCCACGCGCGGCCTGGCGCCCGATCATCTGGAGGCCAAGCCCGCATAGGGCAAATGTGGCAGGCGAGCCCCCGGGGATCGGCTCCCGATGCGCTGACAAGTCACGAACAGCGCGGCTGTCACAGCCTAAACGCGCCTCAAGTCGATTTGGCTCGCACCGATATCCCGAGTGAACCGTCAAGGTGGAACGTTTGTGGCATCGCCTCGAGCTTTGCTGTGGGCGTTCGTGCCTTCAGAAAAACCGTGAATCCACCTGATCAAGCTGAGCGTTCGACAAGGCCAACCGCATCGGTTGGCCCGTGCTCGCATTGACAGGTTCCGACGAATACTGAGAACGAGGGATATCCCATGGCCACCATCATTCCGAACCTGTCGACCGCCATCATCGCGGGCTTGTCCACCACCACCATTGCAGGGTTGACGACGGAGGATTGGGCTGCCTTCAGCTCAGCGCAGATCGCTGCGTTGACGACGATTCAGGTGAGCGTGATCGGCACGGCCGCGGTGCCCGCGTTGTCATCGGCGCACATGCAGGCGTTCGAGACGGCCGACTTGCGGGCGCTGAACACGGCGACGCTGAGAGCCCTGTCCAGCGACCAATTGGAGGCGCTCACGTCCAACCAGATTGGCGCATTGACCACGGGGCAAGTTGCAGCCCTGACGACAACCCAAATCTCCCAGCTCAACAGCGACGACCTGAACGCCTTGGGCACGCAGCAGTTTGCAGCACTCACAAGTGCGCAAGCCGTAGCGCTCACGACCGACCAGATTCCGACGCTGGAGAGCTC
>JBEBHW010000188.1:0-6836 GCA_040081145.1 Burkholderiaceae bacterium | reverse complement strand
CCCTGCTTGAACACCAGGGTCACGACGATCGCGAGCAGCCCCAGCCCCAGCAGGTACCAGGTGCCGTAGTCGCTGAAGAACTTGTTCAGGGCCCAGAAAATCAGCGCGCCGACGATCGGCCCTTCAATGCGGCCGATGCCGCCGATCACGACCATGAAGATCGCGAACGCGGTCCAGTTGACGCTGAATGCCGCATCCGGGCTGATGCGCAGGTTTCCCAGGAAATACAGCGCGCCGGCCAGGCCGCCACCGAAAGCCGCGACGACGTAGACCGCGAGTTTCATCGAGCCTACCGCGATGCCCTGCGACTCGGCGGCGACTTGATTGTCGCGAATCGCCAGCAGCGCCAGGCCGCGCTTGCTGCGCAAGAACACGTACACGAGCGCGATCGACGCCACGACGCACAGCAACGCCATCCAGTAGGTGGCGTTCTCGCGCGTCGCCCGCTCGATGCCGCGCAACGCCGTCAGGCTCGTTCCGGAACCGCCGCCCACCGCCGGCACGTTGGCGAAGCTGAGGCGAAACACCTCGGCGATGACCCACGTGCCGATCGCGAAATAACCGCCTTGCAAGCGAAACGCCACGTAGGACACCGGAACCGCGATCAGTGCCGCGGCAAGAGCACCGAGCGGTACCGCGACGAACGGGTTCACGCCGGCAAAGTTGCCGAGCATCAGCATCACGTAACCGCCGAAGCCGAAGAAGGCCTGCTGGCCGATCGACACCATGCCACCATAACCGGCGAGCAGGTTCCACATCATCGCGAAGATCAAATAGCACGCGATCTCGACAAACTCGCGCATCCAGGCCGAGCGGCTGGCCTGCGGCGCCCACAGCGGCAGACTCGCCGCGAGCAGCACGAGCGCGATGCCCACCCCGAGCGCGATCCGGCTGCCGCGGGTGCTGCGTTGAACCTGAACGGCCATGCTCAGCTCCGCGTCTTCGGAAACAGGCCCTGCGGGCGCACCACGAGCACGACCAGGAACACGATGTGGCCGAACCAGATGCCCCAGCCCGGATCGATGCGAAAGCCGATTTGCTGCGTGATGCCCAGCAACAGCGCGCCGGCCAACGTTCCCCAGAACGAGCCCATGCCGCCGATGATCACGGCTTCGAACGCGAACAGCAGCAGCAGCGGGCCGTCGGCCGGCGACACCGTCGTGCGCATGCCTTGCAGCACGCCGGCCACGGCGATCGGCACGAAGGCGATGGCCGTGGCCAGGGCGTAGACCTGGTTCGAATTCAGGCCCATCAGCTCGGCGATTTCCTTGTCGTCGGAGACGGCGCGGAACGACCGGCCCAATGCCGTGGAATTGAACAGCCATTGCAGGCCGGCCGTGGCCGCCAGCGCAATGCCCAAGATCAGCAGCGGCAACACGCCGATCGCCATGCCTCCCGGCAAGGCCAGGCTTTGGATGCTCAGGCCTTCGGTCTCGATGGAGCGCGGGTCGGCCGAGAACAGCTCGAGCAACAGGTTCTGGATCACGATCGACAGACCGAAGGTCACGACGAGCGACGGCAAGGGATCCTTGCCCAAGGTGCCGTTGAGCACGTAGCGTTGCAGTGCATAGCCGAAGGCGAATGCCAGCGGCAATACGGCGAGCGCCACAGCGGTAGCGGCAGCGCCGGTGAGCGCAACGCCGACAATCGCGGCGAACGCACCGAGGATGATGAAGTCGCCCTGCGCCGTGTTCGTCAACCGCATCACGCCGAACATCAGCGACTGGCCCAGCGCAAACAGACAGTACAGGCCGCCGAGCAGAACGCCTTGAACGAGGGTTTCGAGCATGCCGTTTCTCGCGTCGTGCGCGTCAAACGCCGAAGTAGGCCTGCGAAATTTGCGCGCGCGTCAGCTCGTCCGACTTGCCTTGCAGCGAGACGCGGCCTTCCTGGAAGCAGTAGATCCGCTGCGACACGCGCATCGCCACCGCGATGTCCTGTTCGACGATGGCCACGCTCATGCCCTCGGCGCAAATCGCCGGCAGCGCGTCGTAGATTTCCTTGATGACGATCGGCGCCAAGCCCAGGCTCAGCTCGTCGCACAGCAGGAGTTGGGGGTTGCTCATCAGCGCACGGCCGATCGCCACCATCTGCTGCTGGCCGCCCGACAGTGTCGTGGCCGGTGCGTCGCGCTTTTGTTCGAGCACGGGGAACTGCTTGTACACGCGCGCCAAGTTCCACGGGCCGGCGCGCTTGGCGCTGCCACCCATCAGCAGGTTTTCCTGCACCGACAGGCTGGGGAACAGGCGCCGGCCTTCGGGAACGAGCGCAATGCCGCGCTTGACGATGTCCGCGGGCGACGACCCGCCGATGACCTGGCCCTTGAAGTGAATCTGCTCCGCCTTGGCCTTGACCAGACCGACCACTGCCTTCATGAACGTGCTCTTGCCGGCGCCGTTGGCACCGATGATCGCCACCGACTCGCCCTCGTGCAGAACGAAGTCGACTCCGAACAAGGCTTGCGCGTCGCCGTAGAACGCCGTCAGTCCCTGGGTCTGGATCAGCGGCACGGTCACGCGATCAAGCCTCCATGCCCATGTAGACGCGTTTCACTTGCGCATCGTCCATCACGGCGCGCGGCGTACCTTCAGCGAGTTGCTGCCCGAAGTCGATGACGAACAGGCGATCGGCGATCGCCAGCAGCGCGTGCACCACGTGTTCGATCCAGATCATCGTCACGCCCTGCGCCTTGATGCGTTTCAGTTCGTCCACCAGCACCGCGGCTTCGTGCTCGGTCAGGCCACCGGCGATTTCATCGAGCAGCAGCAGCTTCGGCCGTGTCGCCAGGGCACGCGCCAATTCCAGGCGTTTGCGGTTCAGCAGCGTCAAGCCGCCGGCGTGCCGATTCGCGTGGCTGAGCAGCCCGGTGGCTTGCAACACCTCATGCGCCGTGTCCCACGCCTCACGCTCACGCTGCCCGCCGCCGAAACACGCCGCGGTGACGAGGTTCTCGAACACCGTCATGTGGCTGAACGGCTGCGGCACCTGGTAGCTGCGCCCGATGCCCGCGCGGCAGCGCTGGTGCGGCTTCAGCGCCGTGATGTCGCGCCCCAGGTAGTGCACGCTGCCGGCATCGCACCGCGCGTCGCCGGAGATCAGGTTGAACAGCGTCGTCTTGCCCGCGCCATTGGGGCCGAGGATGCCCAGCGTCTCGCCGGAATGGACGGCGAGCGAAATGGCATCGATGACCCTCAGCGCGCCAAAGGACTTGACGACGCCGCGCAGTTCCAGCAAAGGCAAGGGATCATTCGATCAACTTGATCGCTCCGCCTTTCGGGATGTTCGCCGCCGCCTCGTTGTTGACGATGCTCAGCTCGACCTTGTACTTCGTTCCCTTGTTCCACTGGCCGAGCACGAGCGGCGTCTTGCTGACGTTCTTGAACGGGCCCTGGCCGCCCCATTTGACGGAACCGACGACCGTGTTCAGCGACGTCGCGGCCACCGCGTCGCGCACGTCCTTGGCGGCCACGCTCTTGCTGCGCTTGAGCGCATCGGCAGCGACTTCGAACAAGGCGTGGGCAAAGCCGATCGGCTGGGTCCACTGCTTCTTGGCACCGGCCTCGTAGGCATCGGCCAGGGCTTTCGCGCTCTGTTTGGTGAGCGACGACGTGAACGGGTGCGATGGGCTCCACCACACTTCCGTCGTCAGGCCGTAGCCCAGATCGCCCAGCGCCTCGATCGCGCCCGGGAACAGCAGCGCCTTGCCAAGCGTGATGACCTTGGGCTTGAAACCCTGCTGCTTGGCTTGTGTCAGGAATGTTTTCGCGTCGGGCGGAATCACGACGCCGGTGACGATGTCTACGCCCTCCTTCTTGAACGCGGCGATCTGCGCCGAGAAGTCCTGCGTGCCGTTCTGGAAGCGCCCCGGATCGGTGAGCGTGAAACCCATCGCCGACAGCGGCTTCGGGAAGCCGAGTTCCTTGTCGCCCCAGGCGTTGCCGTCGCCGTCATTCGGGAACAGGCCGCCGACCTTTTTGTTGGTCTGCACGCTCTTCCACGCGTTCGTGAAATTGCCGATCACGTCTTCCAGGCCCCAGAAGAAGTGGTAGGTCCAGTTGAAGCCTTTCGCCGGATCGCCCTTGCGGCCGAAGAACCACGGCTGCCAAGGCACGACGGAGCTGATGCACGGAATTTCATTGAGCTCGCACGCGTCGCTCACCGGGTTCGCGGTTTCGGGTGTTCCCGCGGTGAGCACGAGCGCGACTTTGTCTTTCAGGATCAAGTCGTTCGCCACTTCGCCGGCGCGGTTCGGATTCGACTGGCTGTCTTTCAGCAGGATCTGCACGTCGTACTTCTTGCCGCCGATCGTGAGGCCGGCCTTGAACGCGGCTTTCATTTGATCGATGACCCACTTGTCGGCTTCGCCGAACGGCGCCAGCGGGCCGGTTTGCGGCGACACGTAGCCGATCTTCAAGGTGTCGGCGGCCCACAGCAGCGGTGTCGCCGAAGCGGTGGCGAGTGCGGCCGTGCTTTGCACGAAATCGCGACGGGAAATGCTCATGGTGTGTCTCCTTCTTTGAGGGTGGAAAGGTCTTGCGAAATGTCAGTCGGTGTCAGTCGGGGCGCTTGCCGTCGAATGCGTGTTGCAGCAACTCACGGATCGCTGCGGGTTCGAGCGGCCTGGGATTCGGATACTGATTCTGCACCGCCAGGTTTGCGGCACGGTCCAGATCGGCGCTGCGCATGCCGATGTCGCGCAAGGTCGTGGGCGCGCCATGGCGCTGTGCCAGATCGAACACGCCCGATGCCGCGCTTTGCGCGCCCAGGGCGCGCGCGATGCGTTGCATGGCCGGCGCGGCGTGCGCCGCGTTGTACGCCAGCGCATGCGGCAGGATCACGCTGTGCACCTCGGCGTGCGGCAGGTTGAAGCTTCCGCCCAGCGTGTGGCACAACTTGTGGTGCAGGCCCATCGCCACCGCGCCGAGCACGGTGCCGCACAGCCATGCGCCGTAGAGCGCATGGCCGCGCGCTTCCAGATTCTTCGCGTCGGCACTGAGCACGGGCAGCGCCGCGGCGATGGCGCGAATTCCCTCCTCGGCCATCATGGCGACGATGGGGTTGCCGTCGTGCGCGTACAGGCCTTCGGCGGCGTGGGCGATCGCGTTCAGGCCGCTCGTGAGCGTCAGCCCGATCGGCAGCGTCAGCGTCAGTTCGGGGTCGTAAATCACCGTTCTGGGCAGCACGCGCGGATCGCGCCCGGTCTTCTTGACGCCCCCCTCGGTGAGGCCGTAGATCGAAGTGACTTCGCTGCCGGCGTAGGTGGTGGGGATCGCGACGATGGGCAGGCCTGAGTCGAGCGCAATCGCCTTGCCGAGGCCGGTGGTCGAGCCGCCGCCGACCGCGACCGCGCAGTCGGCGTTCAGCCTGCGCGCCTCGTCGCGCGCCTCGCGCGCCGCTTCGATCGGCACGTGCATCACGGCCTTGGCGAAAACGCCCGCCGCCCGCTCGCCCAGCATCAACACGATACGTCGCGCCGAGTCGGCCTGCTCGGGCGTGGACAGCACGAGCGCACGCTTGGCGCCGAGCAAGTCGATTTCTCGCGCCAGATGAACCAGCGAGCCCACGCCGAACACGACGCGCGACGGGCTGGCGGTGTAGATGAACGGGCTCACTCGGCGAGACGCCTCAGCGCGGATACCAAGGCGGAATTTGCGCATCGACGTTGACCCACACGCTTTTCACCTGGGTGTACTCGCGCATCGCATCGAAGCCCATTTCGCGACCATAGCCGCTTTGTCCCACGCCGCCGAACGGCGAACCCGGGTTGACGCGCTTGTAGGAGTTGATCCACACCATGCCGGCGTGCAGATCGCGCGCGACGCGGTGCGCGCGCTGCAGGTTGCTCGTCCACAAGCCACTGCCCAGGCCGTAGTCAGTGCTGTTGGCGATTTGCAGCGCCTGCGCTTCGTCCTTGAAAGTCAGCACCGTGAGGAAGGGCCCGAACACTTCTTCCTGCGCAATGCGGTCTTGGTACGACTTCGCCTTGACGATCGTCGGCTCGACATAGCAGCCCTTGACCAGCTCGGGCGCCGAGGGTGCCTTGCCACCGCACAGCACCTCGCCGCCCTGCTCGCGCGCCACGTTCACGTAGCTCAAGACACGGTCGCGATGCTGCACGCTCGTCAGCGGCCCCATTTCGGTCTTCGGATCGGATGGGTTGCCAACGCGAATCGACTTCGCGAGCGCGCTGAACTTCTCCAGGAATTCATCGGCAATGCGCTCCTGCAGCATCAGCCGCGAGCCGGCAATGCACGCCTGACCCTGGTTGTGGAAGATCGCCCAGGCGCTGCCGTTCACCGCGGCGAGCAGGTTGGCGTCGTCGAACACAATGTTTGCGCCTTTGCCGCCGAGTTCGAGCTGCACTTTCTTCAGGTTGCCGCTGCTCGCCTGCACGATGCGCCGGCCGGTGGCGGTGCTGCCGGTGAACGCGATCTTCGAGATTCCCGGATGCTCGGCGATGGTTTGACCGGCCACACTGCCCAGGCCCGGAACGATGTTCACCACGCCGTCCGGCAAACCCGCTTCGGTCATCAACTCGGCAATGCGCAAGGTTGACAGCGGCGTCATCTCGGCCGGCTTGAGCACGATGCAATTGCCTGCGGCCAGGGCCGGCGCCATCTTCCAGCTCGTGAACATCAGCGGGAAATTCCACGGCACGATCTGGCCGACCACGCCCACGGGCTCGCGCAACAGGTAGTTCAGAAAGCCAGCCTCTACCGGCACCACGTCGCCCTGCAGCTTGTCGGCCATGCCGCCGAAGTAGCGAAAGCACGCCGCGGTGCGCGGCACGTCCAGCGCGCGCGAGTCCTTGATCGGGTGCCCGGTGTCCAGCGTTT
>JBEBHW010000187.1:0-6845 GCA_040081145.1 Burkholderiaceae bacterium | reverse complement strand
ACGCACTGTTGCGCCACGCCACCGAGTCGGGCCACGTGCCCGGCGTCGTGGCGATGGCGACGAGCCGCGAGGGCACCCTCTACGAAGGCGCCTTCGGCCTGCGAGCGCTCGGGTCGGCCGCGCCGATGGCGTTGGACAGCGTCGTCTGGATCGCCTCGATGACGAAGGCCTTGACAACGACGGCGGCGCTGCAACTCGTCGAGCAGGGCAAGCTCGAGCTCGACGCGCCGGCGAGCGAGGTCGCGCCGCAACTCGCGCAGGCGCGCGTGCTCACCGGCTTCGACGCCGCCGGCCAGCCCGTCACGCGCCCGCCGAAGCGGCCGATCACGCTGCGCCATCTGCTCACCCACACCTCGGGCTTCGGCCACGAGACCTGGAGCGCCGAGGTGCAGCGCGCGCAGGCCGCGTGGGGATTGCCGCGCATCGGTTCGGGGCGCAAAGCGGCGCTGCGCGTGCCGCTCCTGTTCGACCCCGGCGAGCGCTGGCAGTACGGCATCGGCATCGACTGGGCCGGCCAGCTCATCGAGGCCGCGAGCGGGCGCACGCTCGGTGCGTATTTGCACGAGCATGTGCTCGCCCCCCTGCGCATGCAGAGCACGGCGTTTCGTCTGACCCCGCCGCTGCGCAGCCGGCTCGCTGGGATTCATCAGCGCGACCCGGACGGAACACTCAAACTCATAGCCTTCGAAACCGTGCAAGAGCCCGAATTCGAACTCGGCGGTGGAGGCCTCTATTCCACGGCAAGCGACTACCTGCGCTTCGTGCGGGCCGTCCTGAACGGCGGCACTCTCGAGGGCCAGCGCATCTTGCGCGGCGCCACGGTGCGTGACATGGCGCACAACCAGATCGGCGCGCTGCGCGTACGACCCATGGCGACGGCGCTGCCGGCCCTGTCCAACGATGCCGAATTCCTGCCCGGCATCGAGAAGACCTGGGGGCTCGGGTTTCAGATCAATGAAAACGGCACGCCCACGGGCCGCCCCGCCGGGGGCCTGATGTGGGCTGGACTGCCCAATACGTTCTACTGGATCGATGCCCTGGGAGGCGTGGGTGGTGTCCTGCTGACGCAGATCCTGCCGTTCGCCGACACCAAAGCGGTGGCACTGTTTGGCGCATTCGAGAGCGCGGTGTACGAAAGCTTGAGCTGAGAGCACTGCCGTCGATCGCTCGACACGCGATCAGTGTGCGTTAGTTGCCTGTCGATTCGCCGGAGCGTGAGGAGTTTTCCGCTGCGACGCGCCCACCCGAGGCGCCACCTCAAGTACGCTGCAGCAACCATGAACGGCATGGGATCGATGGCCCAAAAAGCCCCTGTTTTATACCGCTCATTTCATTCAACTTTCGCGCCCCGGGAGCCCTCTTGTCCACTCTTTACCTGATAGCGCTCGCCGCAGTTTGCGTCGCAATTCTCGGTGCTTTGATCGAGGCCGTGCTCAGCGTGTCCGGGTCCAAGGCTTGGCCGGCACGACGCCCCATCTTGACGCTGGCCACGACGATCGATCGGAGGGGGCAGAACTTGCCGTTTGTCGGTGAGGATCGGCGTCGCGAATCGCAACAGGCGATCGACCAGCCGCAACGCCGCAGCGCCTGACCCGGCCACCCGGGCACTCAGCGAATTTCTGCCACACCGATGCCGGCAGCGTCGAAGCCGCCGTCCACCGCCAGCGTCTGGCCGTTCACGTAACTCGCCGCGTCGCTGCACAGGAATCCCACCGCCGCAGCGATCTCCTGCGGCGTGCCGTAGCGGTTCTGCGGGATCGCGGCGTGATAGCCCGCGCGGATCGCCGGCGTATGCACTTGTTTGGCCATCGCCGTATCCACCGGTCCGGGGGCGACGGCGTTGACGCGAATTCCCAGATGCCCGAGCTCCACCGCCTGCTGGCGCGTCAGGTGCATCAGCGCCGCCTTGCTCGTGCCGTAGGCGACACGCAAGGTGCTCGCGCGCAGGCCCGAGATCGACGCGATGTTGACGATCGAACCGCCGCCGCTGCGCAACATCAACGGCACCGCGGCCTGGCTGCAAAGAAAAGGCCCGTTCAGGTTCGTCGCGAGCACGCGCGACCAGTCCTCAAATGTGGTGTCGCGCAAGGGCTTGAACACCGCAACGCCGGCGTTGTTGACGAGTGCGTCCAGGCGCGCCCAGCGCTGCGCGATCGCCTCGAAGGCGCCGTTCACCTGGGTCTCATCCGAGACATCGGCGTGCAGCGCGAGACAATCGTCCGGCGCATCCAAGGCGGCGGCAGCCTGCTGCAGCGTCGCGCGATCGACGTCGATCAGCGCAACGCGCCATCCAGCGTCGAGGAACCAGCGCGCAATCGCCCAGCCGATGCCGCGCGCAGCGCCGGTGATTGCGGCGACTTGGGGGTTTGGGGGTGTCATGGTGCGGGGATGCTACCCCGCGGATCGCTCACGCGGCGTTGGCGGGGCGCTGCGCGCGCCCCCACCTCAAGTCGACATCTTGCGCGGCAACTCGCCGGGGCGGCGTTGCCGCTTGAGGGCCGGCGGTTTGGCGCGCCAGCGCCACGTCACGACGGCCGCACCGAACAGCAGCAAGGCGCTGAGCACACTCGGGGACTGCATGCCGAACAGAGCCACAGTGACGGCGCCGCCGGCCGCATAGAGCACGGGCATCTTGCGGTAGAGAGGGTCAGGGATCCACATGGTCAGTCCTTTGAACAATGCACTTCTCAGTCAGCTTGTCAGCAGGCCAGCCGATGCGGCTCGTGGTGAATCACGGCGCGCGCCATCGCCGCAGCAAAGCGGCGTGCCGTGGCCGGCGAGGGCCAGGGCTTGCCCCCGGCCAGGCAATCTTCGCGGTAAGCGATGCGCGCCCCGTCGACACCTTCATTCAACCGCTTCACGATCACCGAGGCCACATAGCCGTCGCGCAACGGGCTCGCCTTGGCAAGGGCAAAGATGCGGTACTCCCCTTCGTTGAACTCGTCGAATGTCATCGCCTGCTCTGGTTGCGCTCGATGTGGCTTACGGGGCTCACGTGAGGGCATCATTGCCGCATCTTTATCTTGTAACCATCCCCAGGTTGCGGGTCCGGTGTTCGGGTGCGGGGGCAAGCGTGTCCGTCAGATGCAAACTATGGCGCAGTCGGCGCGCCATGGAGGGTAGGTCCCCCCTGCATTCAAGGCGGTCTGCGATGTGTTGATCGTGCCGTCCCGGCGGGCGCCGGGAGGCCCGGTGCGCGCAGCGCACTGGGCGGGCCGTTCAAACCCTCAAGCGACGCAAGTTCGGTTCTTGCCCGCGCGTTTGGCTTCGTACAAGGCGCCGTCGGCGCGCTCGAGAACGTCTTCGATGCTCTCGCTGCTGCCGCACAAGGTGACACCCGCGGAGAACGTGACGAACACGTCCTTGTCCTCGTGCAGGAACAGGCCGCTGCTGAGTTGGCGCTGCAGGCGCGTCAGGAGGACTTGTGCCTGCTCCACGTTCGTCTCGGGCAACAGCACGACGAACTCTTCGCCGCCATAGCGTGCCACGAGATCGGTCGCGCGCAGCGCCTTGCTCACGTTGGCGGCGAGCGCTTTGAGCGCTTCGTCGCCGACGCCATGGCCGAGTTCGTCGTTCAGCCGCTTGAAGTTGTCGATGTCGAGCAGCCCCACCGTCAGCGGCAGGTTGCTGCGCTGCATGCGCGCGCGTTCCACGTCGAACACCTTGAGCAGGCCGCGCCGATTCGCCACTTGCGTGAGTTGATCGGTGGTAACTTCACTCGACAGTCGCCGCAACTCGTCTTCGAGCTGGACCACGCGTTCGCTCAGGGCGCTCGCCTTGGCGTGTTCTTCTTCGAGGTGCGTGCGGGTCTGCGCGACCAGGCCCTGCACGCTGCGCGTTTCGTCGACCATCTCGCGCACCACCGAGGTCAGGCCCGCCAACGTATCGGCTTGCTCGATCGCCTCGGTGTAGCGGTTCACGTTGTCGTGCAGGCGTCCGGTCTGCGAACCCAGTTCGCTCAGGCCACCCAGCATGCTCGCGACCAGGGTCTTCAGTGCGTCGCGCGCCTGTTCGCGCTCGGCACGCAGCATCCCTTGGCGCTTGCGCGTGTCGCGCAGCAGTTCGTTGACGGCCTTCACGGCGCGCCCGGTGACGCCGGCCTCCAGCACGTTGTGCATCGCCTCGCACTGGCCCTTGACCCACGAGTCGTTTTCCGCGAACTCGGCCATGCCCGTTGCGAGTTCGCGGCAGAGCCGGGCGAGCTGCTCGGCCAGACGTGCCCGCTGCTGCACCGCAAAGCGAACCCCGTCGCACACCTGGGCCAGGTCGCGCACCGGGCCTGGCGCGGGGCCGAAGGTCTGCACTTGTTGCGTCGCTTTCGCCAGCGCCTGGTTCAGACGCCGACAACCCGGGTCGACGTCGGGCAAGGCGCAAGCCAATGCAGCGCTGAGGCTTGCCAGCACGGGTTGCCAAAGCGCGGCGTGGGTTGCGTCGTTTGCCGGCGCCGCGGCGCCCGCCGGGACGACCGGCGCAGCGGCGGCGCCATCGGCTGGAATTGACAAGCCTCCCGGGCCGGAGCTCGGAGCACCATCCAGGTCCACCAGCGCGCCCGCGGCGTCCGATTCCCAGCTCGCCAGAAGCTGGTTCAGGCGTTGTTTCAGGCGTTCCATGTCGCTGCGGCTGCCCTCGAGCACGCGTTGCAAGCCTTCTTTCTTGCGCGCCAGCGTCCAGCCGCGGCTGCCGCGCTCGACGCCGCGCACGACGCGCCCGATCAGCACGGCCAGTTGCGGCGCCGCGTCGCCCGCTTCGGGGGGCAGCGCTGCAGCTTCAGGTTTCGCGCGCGGCCCGCCCCCCTCCTGCGCATAGGCGTGGGCAAAATTCTCCGGAGTCGGTTCGAGCTTCTCCAGCGCCAAGCGGCGCAGCGCGGCTTTGGCAAGCTGCGCAGAAGACAGAACGCTGGCAGGCGTGACCGGTGTCGTGGTGGGATGATTCATTTCACTGTGCGTCGCTGGTGGCCAGCGCCGCCGCCTCGCTGGTGGGGGAGAGCGCAGCGATCGCATCAAACCAGGGCGCGTTGCGCGGCAACAGCACTTGCTCGACCCAGGATTCGAGTTCTCGCGGCGGCAATCCGCGGCTGAATAGAAAGCCTTGCATCGTCGAACAGCCCAGCCGCGCCAGGCTGTCCATCTGCGCGACCGTCTCGACGCCCTCGGCGACGACGCGCAAGTGCAGCGACTTGGCCAGCGCAATGATGGCCGTCACGACGGCCGTGCTTTCGCGCTGCTTGCCCAGGTTCTTGACGAAGGACCGGTCGATCTTGAGCTCGCCGATCGGCAGCGACGTGAGGTAGGCGAGCGACGAATAGCCGGTGCCGAAGTCGTCGATCGAAATCTTCACGCCGATCGCCTCGAGGCGGTGCAGCGTCGGGATCACGCCGTGCAGGTCCGACATCAAGCCAGTTTCCGTGATTTCGATCGCCAGTGCGCTGTGCGGCACGCCGGCGCGCGTGACTGCGGCGTGGATCTTGTCGACAAGATCGGCGCGTTCGAACATGCGATTGGGCAGGTTCACGGCGATGGCGTCGCGAAAGCCGAAGGCCTGCACCCAGCGCTGCGCCTGTTGCGCGGCCTCAAACAGCGCCCACTCGCTCAGATTCACGATCAGGCCCGATTCTTCGGCCACCGGAATGAAGTCTCCGGGCGGCACCAGAGAATCGCCGCGCTGCCAGCGCATCAGCGCTTCGACACCCACCATGCGGCCCGAACCGACATCGACCTTGGGTTGGTAGTGCAACACCAGTTCGTTGCGCTCGATCGCCTTGTGCAAGGCACTTTCCAGCGCCAACCGCTCGCGCCCCTTGCCGGCCAGGCGCGGGCTGAACTGCAGCGCGGCGTTGCTGCCTTGCGCCTTCACCGCCGACATTGCGACATCGGCGTTGCGCAGCAAGTCCGCGGCGTTGAGCGCGTCGCGCGGGAACAGCGCCACACCCACGCCGGCGCTGACAAAGCACTCTTCGCCGCCCACGACGATGGGTGCGCGCAACGATTCGACGATGCGCTGCGCGATGCCATGCGCGTGCTGCACGTCGCTCACCTCGGGCAGTAACGCGGCGAACTCGTCGCCGCCCAGACGCCCGACGCATTCGAGCCGGTGCGCCGCGAGCGCGCCAAGCGCGGCAGGCTCGACCGTGGGCGGCGAACCGAAATGGCGCACGCAGGCGCGCAGGCGCCGCGAGACTTCGCGCAACAACTCGTCGCCCGCCGCGTGGCCGAGCGTGTCGTTGATCATCTTGAAGCGGTCCAGGTTGATCTGCAGCAGCGCAACACTGTGCTGCGAGCGCTGCGCGTGTTCGATCGCACGTTCGGTGCGCTGCACGATCTGCGAGCGGTTCGGCAAGTCGGTGAGCGTGTCGAAGTTCGCCAGGTGCTGGATCGTTTCGTGTGCCGCGAGGCGCTCGGTCACGTCCTGCACGATGCCGCTGTAGCCCGGCTGCTTGCCGCTCGCGTCGAACGGACCGTCGGCCTCGATGTGAATCACGCAATGCTGCGCACCGGCGGCGAGATGCACGTCGCACGCCAGCGCGCTGCCGCGGCGCAGCGCGTGGCGCCGTGCCAGCGCGAGGTGGGTGCGATGCGAAGGCGCGACCTTGCGCAGCAAATCGCGCCACGACGCGGACTCGTCGGCGCCCAGGCCGAGCACGCGCCGCGCCTCGGGCGAAAGCCCCGGCGCGGCCTGGCCGCGCCGCCACTCGATGCTGCCGATGCGCGCCAGATCCTGCGCCTGCGCCAGGCGCGCCTTGCTTTGTTCGAGTTCGATGCGGTTGCGCGACGCACGCAGCAGATAACGCAGGCGCTGCGAGAGAAGCGTCCAGTTCGACGACTTGACGAAGAAGTCGGTCGCGCCGG
>JBEBHW010000848.1:0-1421 GCA_040081145.1 Burkholderiaceae bacterium | reverse complement strand
AACTTCGGCGCCGAGCTCAGCGAGCAACAGCGCCGCGGTCAGCCCACCGAGTGAGCCGCCGACGACCGCGGCGCGCATGCGAAATCAGGGTTTGCCGAACGTGGCGATCCGGTCGACCGCGCACTCGAACAGCACGCGGCGCTCGTTGCGCGACGGGTCGCGCAGGCCGTAGGGCGGCGGGTTCTTCGTGTACTTGGTCCAGATCTTGTCGAGCTGGGCGGTGACGCGCGCGCCTTCTTTCGGGTCATCCTCCAAGACCTCGCGCTTGACGGTGCACTTGATGCTCATCCAGTGGTACATGTTCGCCGGGTTCACGAGCAGCATCGACAACTTCGGGTTCGCGCGGATCCACTCGATCTTCTTGCGGTGCGTGGCGACGTTGACGAGCACCGTCGAGCCTTCGTAGTCGAACCACATCGGCGTGAGATTGGGCCTGCCGTCGGTTCCCATCACTGCGAGCACGACGGGAATCGGCTGGTCCATCAGGAATTTGTAGATCGGGTCGAGATCGTCGAATGAATTGATCTTGTCGCGCTCACCCACTGAGAACTGGTTGGCTTGCAAGCCCGCGGACACATCCAGGAATTTAGCCACTGCGATCGCCATTGTTCATTCCTGTACGGTTGTTTGTGTGTTGAAAGAAGGTCCGCGCGAACTCTACCAGTTTGCGCTCAGCCCTGCAGCCGTGAACACCCCCACGCGGCCGATGCCAATCATTTGATACGCTACCGCGCCATGGACCGAACGCCCCTGCCCCTTCCCGTGATTTCGGGACACAACGCGTTCCTGAGCCTGCTCGCCGATGAAGGCATTGAAATCCTGTTCGGCAACCCCGGCACGACGGAACTCGCGATCATGGACGCGATGTCGCAGCAATCGGCGATCGGCTACGTGCTGGGCTTGCAGGAGTCCATCGTCGTCTCGATGGCCGACGGCTACGCGCGCGCATCGAATCGACTCTCGGCGTGCAACGTGCACGTCGCGCCCGGTCTGGGCAATGCGATGGGCGCGCTGTACAGCGCCAAGTTCTACGGCTCGCCGCTGATCGTCACCGCCGGCCAGCAGGAGCAGGGGCACGGTCTGATGGAGCCCATGCTTTACGAGCCGCTCGTGCCGATCGCGCAGCCGCTTGTGAAGTGGGCGGTCGAAGTCGCGCGCCTGCAGGACCTGCCGCGCATCGTGCGCCGCGCCGCGAAGATCGCCATGACACCGCCCACCGGCCCGGTGTTCATCAGCCTGCCCGGCGACATTCTGGACGCGCAGGCGCCGCTCGATCTGGGCGCATCGACGCGCGTCGAGACCGACACCCGGCCCTCCGACGCGGTGCTCGAAAAACTTGCCGATCGCCTGCTCGCTGCGCGTAATCCGGTGCTGATCGCCGGCCACGAACTCGCGACCCGCGACGCACTGGCCGAAGCGGC
>JBEBHW010000186.1:0-6864 GCA_040081145.1 Burkholderiaceae bacterium | reverse complement strand
GTCGCGGTGGAAGAGTTCCTCGGCGCCGCCGATTCGCGCGCGCTGCTGCAACGCGTCTCGCAGTTGACGCCCGCGACCTTCGATGCGTTCACGCAGGCGCACATCGCATTGATTGCGGCGCAGGCCGGCATCGCGTCGACGGTTCAGCTCGCCAGCGGCGGCTTCGACGCGCACGACAACATCGACGCGAGTTACGCCAACGCGCTGCCGCGCCTGACCGATCTGGTCACCTACCTCTGGCAGAAGTCGGCCGAACTGGGGTTGAGCAACCGCATCTTCCTGCGGGTCTATTCCGAGTTTGGCCGCACCCCGCTGAATGCCGGGAACGGCAAGGACCATTGGGAAGTCGGCTCGCAAATCCTGATGGAGGCGAACCCGGCGTGGGGGAATCGTGTCTTCGGCGCAAGCGGCCCGCGGCATGAGCAACAGCGCATCAACGTCGCCAGCGGCGCCGTCGATCCGGCGGGAATCGTCATCAAGCCGCGCCACATTCACGCGGCCTTGCGCAAGTACTTGAACATCGAGACCACCGACCCGCGCTTCAACTTGAAGGTGCCGGCGAGCGAGATGTTCGACTTCTTCAATCCCGGCGTGAGCACCGGCTACCCGAACCTGTGAACGCGTCGCCGGCGCGGGCGAAGCTTGCCCGCGCCGGGGGGCGCTACTGCCGGTCGCGCCAGCGGTAGTAGCGGATCGACGCTGCCAGAAACCACGGCTTGCCGGTGTAGAACGGCCGGGTCTGGAAGCGCAGGTCATCGAACGCGGTGCGCCCCTCGGGCAAGCCCAACACCTGCTGGCCGAGCTTCATGCCGAGGTAGCTGCCCATGCCCACGCCCGAGCCGCAATAGCCCATCGCGTAGTGCACGCCGTCGTGCGTGCCGATGTGCATCAGCTCATCGAAGGTGTAGGCGACGAAGCCGCACCAGGAATGGCTGATGCGCGTCTCGCGCAGTTCGGGGAACACGCCCACCATGTTGGCGTGCAGCAGCGGGCCGCTGATCCGTGGGTCGGTTTCACTTGTCGAGACACGCCCGCCGAACAGGATGCGCGTGCGGTCCGGCGACGCGCGGTAGTAGAAAACGACCTTGCGGGTGTCGCTGACGATGCGGTCCTTTGGCATGAGGCGCGCCATCTGGTGTGGCGCGAGCGGCTCGGTGGCGATGATGTAGCTGCCGATCGGGATCACGCGGCGCTGCAGCCACGGCATCAAGTTGCCGGTGTAGCCGTTCGTCGCGAGCGCAACCTGGCGCGCCTGCACCGTGCCGCGCGAAGTGACAACGCGAAAGCCCGCGCCGCTGCGCTCGATGCGCGTCACCGGGCAGCGCGCCACCACGCTCGCGCCCGCGGTGCGAACGCGCTCGAGCAGGCCCTGGTGGTAGCGCGCCGGGTCCACGCTCGCGTGGCTGCGGTACACGACACCGCCGAAGTACGCGTTGCTGCCGAGCTCCTGGTGCTGCTCGGCGCGTGGCACAACGTGCGCGTCGACTTCGAGCCCGGCCGGCTGGTGCTCCACTGCGTGCGCGAGTTGCTTGAACTGCGCTGCGTTGTGCGCGGCGTGGAAGCGCCCCACGACGCCGAAGTCGCAGGCGATCTTCTCGGCGGCGACGAACTCGCCGAACCACGACAGCGAGCGCCGGCCTTCGAGCAGGATCTCGCGCGCCAGCGGCGCGCCGTGGCGCCGCGCAAGCACATCGAAGCCCGGCTTGACGCTCGTCGAGATTTGCCCGCCGTTGCGCGTGCTGCATCCCCAGCCCGCGTCTTCGGCGTCAAGCACGAGCGTGTGGCGCCCGGCGCGCGCCGTTTGCAGTGCGGCGTGCAGGCCGGTGTAGCCCGAGCCCACGATGACGACATCTGCCTGTGAAGGCAGCGTCACTTCGCCGAGGGTTGGGCGTGGCACTGCGTCCCACCAGTAGGGCGCGAACTTGCAGTCGGGGGTGAACAGGTTTGAACTCATGGGGTGCGGGGCGCGCAAGCCGCCTCGAATGCTACAGGCAGGCGCAGAATTAGGCGCCGCGGCGCCGACACACCAGCGTCGCCATCACGACTGCCGTGACCACGACTGCAGCCAACAGCAAGTCGATAAGATTCCCGAATGGAATCCGAACATCAGTCGCTGCTCGCGCGGCTCGAGGGCTACCTCGGTCATCGTTACGTCTGGTTGACTCTCGTCCTTGCCCTCGTCCTGACGCTGCTGCTTGCGCTTGCCCTCTTCGCGGAAGACGCGATCGGGAGTCGGCCCGGCGCGGCGCTCTGGATGTTGGGCCTGAACCCGACGATGACCGTCTACATCTTGATCGTCCATCCCTTGATGCATCGGCGCTGGCAGCACGCGATGCGCTCGCTGCAGGAGCTGGCGCCGAGTGCCGATGGCGCTGGCGCTCAGAAGCCGGCCAGCCACCGCAGGGAGTGGGTCGCCATGTTGCTGGGATCGGTCTTCGGGCTGGTAGTGGCCCGCCCATTGCCCGGCGCCGAAGGGTGGCTTCGGCTGTATTCCGAGGCGACGAGCGCCTTGATGTTCGCGCTGCTGGCCTCAGTAATCTACGGCGGTCTGGTGCGGACGCGGCAGCTGGCAGCGCATTCAGGCCGTGGACTGGAGCTGGACGTATTCGACGGTCACCTGCTGACGCCTTTCGCGCGATGGGGGCAGAGCCTTTCGCTGGCGTTCGTCGGCGGCATCAGCCTGAGCCTGCTGTTCCAGTCCTACCAGAGTTTGCGCAGCATAGGAGGCGTGATCATCTACGGCAGCATGACCATCGTCTCGCTGACGCTCTTCTTCATGTCCGTATGGGCGATCCACGTCGCATTGGCGAAGGCGCAGAAGAGAGAACTGGACCGGGTTAGGCGCGACCTCGTCGTGGCCCGCGCGGCCTTGCATCGGTCCTGGGCCGGTGACCCGGCGGGTGCCGTGCATGATGCCTATCTTCCTGTGGTCGTCTGCGGCATCTACGAGAAGCAGGTGCTCGACACATCGACCTGGCCGTTCAACCCGACGATCGTCAGGCAACTGTTCGCATCCGCGGCGGCCCCGTTGTGCGTCTATGTGCTGAAGCTCGCCTTCGGTATCGGCGCCGGGCTGTAGCGCCCAGGCGCACAGGCATGCTGGAGTGAAAGGAACGTCCGGTCCAGTTGCCGCGCGAAGGTCTGCTCGGGGTCGGCTCCGGCTGACCCGCCTCGCGGGCACTAACGCGCATCCGCCAGCACCAGGTCGGCGCCTTTTTCGCCGACCATGATCGTCGGCGCGTTCGTATTGCCCGAGGTCAGGGTCGGGAACACCGAGGCGTCGATGACCCGCAAGCCCGCGATGCCGTGCACCTTGAGCCGTGCGTCGACCACGCTCGATGCCGGGTCGGCGCCCATGCGGCACGTGCTCACGGGGTGGAACACGCTCGACGCGCGGCGCCGGACGTCGGCGAGCAGCTCATTGTCCGTGTGCACCTGCGGGCCGGGTTCGAGTTCGACGTCGATGACATGCGCGAGCGACGGCGTCGCCGCGAGGCGGCGCAGGAAGCGCGTCGCGCCCACCATGGCTTCGATATCGTCATCGGTCGCGAGCGAATTCGGCACGATCAAGGGCGCGTCGTGCGTGTCGGCCGAGCGCAGGCGCACGTGGCCGCGGCTCGTCGGCCGGCACGGCTGGGCGCTGAGCAGGAAGCCGGAAAACGCATCCGGGCTCATCAGAGCGCGCTTGCCTGGCAGCGCACGCGTGTAGCTGAGCGGCGAGAAGTAGAGCTGCAGGTCCGGTCGCGCAAGATCAGGCCGCGAGCGCACGAAGCCGCCGCCTTGGTTCACGCTCAGCGCGAGCGGCCCGCGGCGCGTGGCGAGGTAGCGCAAGGCCACGCGCAACTTGCCCCACCACGGGCGCAGTTCGTCATTGAGCGTGGGCACGCGCGAGCGGTACAGGTGGTCGATGCACAAGTGGTCTTGCAAATGCTCGCCCACGGCAGGGTGGTGCAGCACGACGCCGATGCCGAGCTGTTGCAGCAGCGGCGCCGCGCCGACGCCCGAAGCCTGCAGCAGCAACGGCGAGTTCACTGCGCCGGCGCAGACGATGACTTCGCGCGCGGCGCGTGCGTGCTGCACGGCGCCGCCGCGCTGGTAGTCGACACCCGTGGCGCGGGTGCCGTCGAACGTGATGCGGGTCGCGAGCGCGTGCGTGCGCACGATCAGATTGGCACGCTTTGCCGCCGGATGCAGGTAAGCGCGCGCGGCTGACATGCGCCGGCCGCCCTGCGTAGTGATCTCGTAGACCCCCACACCCTCTTGCACCGCACCGTTGAAGCCCACGTTGCGTGCAATGCCCGCGTCTGCGCCCGCGTTCAAAAATGCCTCACACAGTGGGTGCACTTCATGCGACACGTCGCTCACATGCAGCGGCCCGCCGTGGCCGCGCCATGCGGGGTCGCCATGCGGCGCGTCTTCCATTTTCTTGAAGTAGGGCAGCACGTCGTCCCAGCCCCAGCCCGGATTGCCGAGTGCGAGCCAGTCGTCGAAGTCTTGGGGCAGGCCGCGCACGTAGACCATCGCGTTGATCGAACTCGAACCACCCAGCACCTTGCCGCGCGGCCAGTAGCCTTCGCGCCCGGCGAGGCTCGGCTCACCCACGCTGCGGTACATCCAGTTCAGCGAGGGGTCGTAGAACGACAGTCCGTAGCCGATGGGCATCTGCACGCGCAGGCGCCGGTCGCTGCCGCCGGCTTCCAACAGCAGCACGCGATGCCTGCCGCTCGCGCTCAGGCGGTTTGCGAGCACGCAGCCCGCCGAGCCGGCGCCGACGACGATGTAGTCGAATTCACTCACGCGATGGCGCGCGCCATCGCGTAGAGTCGCACCGCCGGAGCCAGCTCGCCGCGCTTGCCGCGCACCAAAGAGATGAAGATCAAACGCATCGAGACATTCTGCACCGCCTTCGTCGGCTTCGTGCGCGTCACCACCGACGACGGCGCGCACGGCTGGGGCCAGGTGTCCACCTACCACGCCGACATCAGCGCGCTCATCCTGCACCGGCAGGTGGCGCCATGGGTGCTGGGGCAGGATGCGCTGGACATCGATTCGCTGGTGGACCGTGTCTGCGAGCAGGAGCACAAATTCCCGGGCTCGCACCTGTACCGCGCAATCGGCGGCGTCGACACCGCGCTGTGGGACTTGCGCGGCAGGCTCGAGGGCAAGCCCGTCGTCGAACTGCTCGGCGGCAAGCCCGGCAAGCTGCGCGCCTACGCGAGTTCGATGAAGCGCGACATCACGCCGGAGCAGGAAGCGGCGCGTTTTTGCGCGCTGCGGGAGCGCTTCGGCTTCGACGCCTTCAAGTTCCGCATCGGCGCCGAATACGGCCACGACCGCGACGAATGGCCGGGCCGCACCGAAGCCATCGTGCCCGCCGTGCGGCGCGCCCTGGGTGCCGACGTGGACCTGCTCGTCGACGCGAACAGCTGCTATTCGCCGCAGCGCGCAATTCAAGTGGGCGCGCTGCTTCAGGAACACGGCGTGAGCCACTTCGAAGAACCCTGCCCGTACTGGGAACTCGAGCAGACAAAGCAGGTGCGCGACGCGCTGACCATCGACGTGACCGGCGGCGAACAGGACAACTACCTGCCGCACTGGCGCCACATGATCGAGACGCGCGCGGTGGACATCGTGCAGCCCGACGTCTGCTACCTGGGTGGCCTGGCGCGCACGCTGCGCGTGGTGCGCATGGCGGCCGATGCCGGCCTGCCGTGCACGCCGCACAGCGCGAATCTGTCGCTGGTGACGCTGTTCACAATGCACCTGCTGGGCGCGATCCCGAACCCCGGCAAGTACCTCGAGCTTTCCATCGAAGGGGCCGACTACTATCCGTGGCAAGACGGCCTGTTCGTCGAATCGCCCTACGCGGTGCGCAGTGGCAAGGTGACGATCCCAAGCGCGCCGGGCTGGGGGGTGGAGATCTCGCCGCAATGGCTCGAGCGCGCGAGTTATCAGGTGAGCGAGCGCGAATGAGCGGCAGAGGACTATGGCCATCGGGCCGGCCGGCCGGAGTTCTTGGTACGCTCGACTCCGCGCCTATCCACACGGTTGCGGGACTGTCCAAATGAACGCACAAGACGATCCGTTCGTGAACCGCCTGCGCAGGCGCGCCCTTGCGTCGTGCTTGATCGGCGCCGCGGCGCTGGCAGCGCTGGGCTGCGCTTCCAGCGTCACCTGCGACAAGGCCCTGGCCGCATCGCCGCAGTTCTCCACCGAAGGCTGCGTCTTCCAGAACGTGCAGAACCCGCGGGCGAAGCCTTCGCAGCCCACCTGGAAGATCTGGTCGCGCTTTCTGGAACCGGCGCCGCCGGGAACGACGCCGGTCGATGCGATCCCCGTGCGCAAGCTGACCCGTGCCGGGCTCGACGCACTCGACGACTCCGCCAACCATATCGTCCGGCTCGGACATTCGTCGCACCTGCTCAAGCTGCGCGGCAAGTACTGGCTCATCGATCCGGTGTTCGGCGAGCGCGTCTCACCGTTCAGCTTTGCCGGGCCCAAGCGTTTCCACCCGCCGCCGCTGGCGCTGACCGACTTGCCGCCGATCGAGGGCCTGATCCTGTCACACGACCACTATGACCACCTGGACCTGCCGACCATCGAATACCTGAACGGGCGCGTCCAACGCTACTTCGTGCCGCTGGGCGTCGGCGCGAGGCTGCAGGACATGGGCGTGCAGGCGCAGCGCATCGAGGAATTCGACTGGTGGCAGAAAGGCAGCCATGCCGGTGTGACACTGACCGCCGCACCGGCGCAGCATTTCTCCGGCCGCACGCTGTGGGACCGGAACCGCACGCTGTGGGTCAGTTGGGTCGTGCAAAGCGGCGAGCAGCGCATCTTCTACAGCGGCGACTCGGGCTACTT
>JBEBHW010000185.1:0-6884 GCA_040081145.1 Burkholderiaceae bacterium | reverse complement strand
TTGCCGCTCTGGGTGTCGTCGAGTTCATCGACTTCGGCGGCGCCGACATCCTGCACCACGCGAGCCGCGAGATGTCGGCGTCTATCGATGCAGCGCGCTACCAGGCCCCGGCGATCCTCGATGCGATGATCGCCAAGGGCCAGCTCGGCCTGAAAACCGGCAGCGGCTTTTACGACTACCAGGGCCGGGATATTCCCGCCTATCGCGCCGATGTACTCTCGCGCACACTGGGCATGCTGAAACACGCCGGACTCTGGCACCCGGCGCGCGATGAAACAATCGACTGACCCGACACCCTTGCAAGGAGACTTCCCATGAACCCCACCCACCGTCGATCCGGCCTGTTGCTGCGCGCGCTCGCGCTGGCCTGCTTCGGCGTCGCTGCCGGCCCGCTTGCGGCGCAGGAAGTGACGCTCAAAGCCGTCAACGCCTTCCAGGAAGGCACCTACTACGCGCGCAACTTCGAGCGCTTCGTGAAGAAGGTGAATGACGAGGGCAAGGGCATCGTCCAGATCAGCTACCTCGGCGGGCCCAAGGCGATTCCGACGATGGAGCAGGGCGCCGCGCTGCGCAACAGCGTCGTCGACCTGACGAATACGGCCACTTCGTTCATCGCCGGCGTCTCGCCCGAGAGCCTGGCGCTGAACTACGCGACGGTGGCGTGGACCGACATGCGCAAGAACGGTACGGTCGAATACCTCAACACCTTGATGATGGAAAAAGGCCTCTACTACTTCGCCCGCACCGGCGACGGCGTGCCGTACCACATCTACCTGAACAAGAAGATCGAGAAAGCCGACCTGTCGGGCCTGAAGATCCGCATCGCACCGATCTACCGCGAGTTCTTCACCAAGCTCGGCGCGTCGGTCATGCAAATCCCGCCGGGCGAGGTGTTCACCGCGCTGGACCGCGGCGTGGTCGACGGCTACGGCTGGCCGCTGATCGGCATCTTCGACCTCGGCTGGCATGAAAAAACGAAGTTCCGCGTCGACCCGGGTTTCTACAACATCGAACTCGGCGTGATCTTCAGCGCCAAATCGTGGAATGCCCTCACGCCGGCGCAGCGCGAGTTCCTCAACAAACAGGCCGTGTGGCTGGAAAGCCTGAACGTCGACATGGCGGCGAAAGACGGGCCGGCGGACATCAAGCGCCAGGCCGATGCCGGAATCCAGGTCATCAAGCTCGACGCCGCCGAGGCGAAACGCATGCTCGCGCTGTCGCAAGAAGCGGGCTGGGCGGGAATCCTCGCGACGAGCCCGCAGCATGGCGCGAAACTTCGCCAGTTGATGGCGCCTTGATGGGGCACCCGTCGCGTCATCCCGGCGAACGCCGGGAACACAAGCTCCCACACTGAGGTGATCCCGTGCACGCCGCGTTGATGCGCGCCTGCGGCGGCGTTGCCGCGACCGTGATCGCGCTGATCACCGTCATGGTGTGTTACGACGTGATCGGCCGCAACCTCGGTTGGCACTCGTTCGCCTGGATCAACGAAGTCACCGAGTACGCGCTGCCGATCGCCACGCTCGCCTCCGCGCCGTGGCTCATGTGGCGCAACCAGCACGTGCGGCTGGATTTGCTCGGTGCCGTGCTCTCACCCACCGCGCAGCGCCGCGTCGACCGCCTTTCCGCGGCGCTCGGCCTGCTCGTGAGCCTGATCATGGTCTGGTATTCGATCCGCATGCTGCTCGACAGCCGCGCTGCGGGCAGCATCGTCCTGAAGGCGCTCGTGTTTCCCGAGTGGTGGCTGTTTGTTCCGGTGCCGATCGGCTTTGGCCTGCTTGCGCTCGAATGCGGGCGTCGTATGTTGTGGCCCACGAGCCTCGCTGAATCGACGGGGCAAAGCGAATGATCTGGTGGCAAAGCCTGCTGCTGCTGTTCGGCCTGCTCACCCTGCTGCTGCTGGTGGGGCTGCCGGCGGGGTTTGCGTTCCTCGCGATCAACTTGGTGGGTGCGCTCGTCTACTTCGGCGGCGAGGCCGGGTTGATGCAGGTGGTGCGCAACGGCGTCGCCTCCGTCACGAACTTTTCGCTGACCCCCATTCCGTTCTTCATCCTGATGGGCGAGGTGCTGTTCCACACCGGTCTGGCGATGAAGGCGATCGACAGTTTCGACCGCGCGATCCGTGGCGTGCCGGGGCGGCTCTCGGTGGTGGCGATCGTCGCCGGCACCGTGTTCTCTGCCATCTCGGGCTCGACAATCGCGACCACCGCGCTGCTCGGCGGCTTGCTGTTGCCTGAGATGCTGAAACGCGGCTACCACCCGCGCCTGGCGATGGGGCCGATCATGGCGATCGGCGGTGTCGACATGCTGATCCCGCCCTCGGCGCTGACGGTGTTGCTCGGCAGCCTGGCGGGGATTTCGATTTCGGGTTTGCTCATTGCCGGCGTGGTTCCCGGCATCCTGCTCGCCGTGATGTTCCTCGCCTGGATCATCTTCAGCGCGATGCGCCATCCGCAACACGCGCCGACTTACGAGCGCGAAGAGACGCAGGGCTGGGCACGCTGGGGCCCGCTGCTCGTGAACGTGACGCCGCTCGTGCTGATCTTCATCCTCGTCATCGTCGCCATGTCGGCAGGCTGGGCGACGCCCACCGAATCGGCGGCGCTCGGCGCGCTGTCCACCGTCATCGTGTGCCTGCTGTACCGCAGCCTCAGCTGGCGCGCGATTGCGCAAGCGCTCAGCGGGACGACGGCGATCACCGGAATCATCCTGTTCATCATCATCGGCGCGACGACGTTTTCGCAAATCCTCTCGTTCTCCGGAGCAACCAATGGCATGGTCGCGCTCGTGCAGGGTGCGGGCCTGCCCGGCTGGGCGGTGATGGCGGGAATGATCGTGATCCTGCTGATCCTCGGCTGTTTCGTCGACCAGGTGAGCATGATGCTCATCACGCTGCCGTTTTTCATGCCGATGGCGATCCACTTTCATTGGGACTTGCTCTGGTACGGCGTCGTCTACCTGATCTGCATGCAGCTCGGGTTGCTCACGCCGCCGTTCGGCATGTTGCTGTTCACGATGCGCAGCGTCGCGCCGAAGTCGATTCCCACGAGTGAAATCTTTGCCGCCGTCACGCCGTATGTGCTGATGGGCGTCTTGATGATCGGCCTGGTCTTGCTCATGCCGCCGATCGCCACCTGGTTGCCCTCGGTGCTGCTAGGAAAGTAGTGGTGGTGAACAGCGTGCCCGGCCCGCGCCTGCGTGAGCGTCTGCGGCACGACGCGGAACACGGCGCGTGGTATGACGGAGCGCGCCGCTACCTGATGTTGCGGCCGGACAGCCTGATGGGCACGCTGCGCAGCCTCGATCCGGCGACGCGTACAACGGTGTTCGACGCGCTTGCGAACTCGCTGCAACGCCACGGCGGCGACAGCCTGCGCGCCTACGCAGCCCGCGTAAACGGCGACCCGCAGGCCTTGATTGCCGCGACGATTGCTGCCGCGTGCGACCTGGGGTGGGGGCAATGGACGGTGCAGCGCGACGGCGACGCGCTCGATGTGATCGTGCGGCAAAGCCCCTTCGCCGCAGGTTGGCTGGCCGCCGACGATGGCGCCGTTGAGGGCGCCGCCCCTGCAGTGTGCGCGCCGATTGGCGGCATGCTCGCGGCGCTCGCGCAGGCATTGGGCGATGCGACGCCGCAAGTCCAAGAACTCAGCTGCGCGGCGCAAGGCCACAGCGAATGTCGCTTTCGGATTGTGGCCAAGGGTGGTGCCACGTGAGCATTCAAACCTCGCGTTGGGACGCGCCCGCCATCGCGGCGCTGGTGCAGCCGCATCAAGTGCACCGCGACCTGTACCTCGACGCGGAGCTGTTCGCCATCGAAATGCAACGCCTGTGGGCGCGCACCTGGCTCTACGTGGGTCACACGAGCCAAGTGCCGCATCCCGGCGACTTCGTCACCGTGCAACTCGGCACCCAGCCGGTGCTGATGCTGCGCCAGGCCGACGGCGCCGTAGCCGTGTTGCTGAACCGCTGCGCGCACAAAGGCGCGCAACTCACGGTGGAGCGCAGCGGCAACGCCGGCCGCACGCTGCGCTGCCCGTACCACGCGTGGAGCTATCGCTTGGACGGAACATTGCTCGGCATTCCGCTGCGCGACGGTTACGCGGCGCCGTGCTTCAACGACGCGCCCGCCGCGAAAGGCCTCTCACCCTATGGCGAAGTGGCCGTGCACCGCGGCTTCGTGTTCGCGCGCGGCAGCGAAACGGGAATCAGCTTCGACGACTGGGCCGGCAAACTGCGCGGCGCAATCGATCTGCTCGCGGACCGCTCGCCGCAAGGCGAATTGCGCATTGCCGGTGGCGTGCTGCGAACCGTCGTTCGCGCCAACTGGAAGATCTACCTGGAAAACGTCAACGACGCGGTGCACCCGGTCAGCGCACACGCATCGTCGAACGACGCGGCGCGCAAGGTGTGGGACGCGCAGCCCTCGCAAACACCCGCGCCGCTGGCGGTGCAGCAATTGCTGCCGTTCGGCTCGGGCCATGACTTCTTCCAACGCATGGGCGGCCGCGTGCTGCCGCATGGCCACAGCGTGCTGGGAACGCAGTACAGCATCCACACCAGTTATGCCTCGCTGCCGGGTTACCCCGAGCAGCTGCGCGCGGCGCACGGCGCGGCGCGCGCCGATCAAGTGCTCGCCTTCACGCCGCAAAACGTCGTCTTCTATCCGTCCGTGGCGTTGAAAGGTGCACCGCAGGTGCTGCGCGTCATCCGCCCACTCGCGGTGGACAGCACCCTCGTCGAAGCCTGGGCGTTCGAGCCCGTGGGCGCGCCGCCCGCTTTGCTGGAAAGCGCGCTCACCTACAACCGCAGCGTGTTCTCGCCCACGTCCATCGTCGCAGCAGACGATTTGCACTTGTTCGAGAGCGTGCAACGTGGACTGGCGGCGTTGGCGAATCCGTGGGTGAGCCTGCATCGCGACGCGCAAGCGACGCCGAAGGCACTGCCCTACGACGTGAGCGGAGTCGACGAGGCCCTGCTCCGCAACCACTACCAAGCGTGGGCCGAGGGTATGCGGGAGACCAGCGATTGACGCATCGAGCCTCGACCGAAACAATACGCCGGCCGATGGATACTCGCGCCAACCCAAGGAAACTCAATCCGTGACGACCGCAACCCCTCCCACCGGCGACTTTCGCGACAAGCTCATCCGCTACGGCAGCGAGTTCTATCCGGAAATCGTCGAGAAATCGCAAGGCTGTTATGTGTGGGACGCTGCGGGCAAGAAGATTCTCGACTTCACGTCGGGCCAGATGTGCGCCACCGTCGGGCACAGCCACCCGAATGTCGTTGCGGCAATCAAGAAAAGCTGCGACACGGCGCTGCACCTTTTTTCGGGAATGATTCCGCGCAGCGTCGTGCAACTCGCCGACGCGATCGCGAAAATCGTTCCCAAGCCACTGCGCAAGTCGCTGTTCCTCAACACCGGCAGCGAAAGCAACGACGCGGCGATCAAGATGGCCAAGCTCTACACCGGCGGCTTCGAGGTGATTGGCCTGGGCGGGTCGTGGCACGGCGTCACCGGCAACGCGGGTTCGGTGTCGTTCGCGAGCGACCGCAAGGGTTACGGCCCGGGAATGCCCGGCGCGTTTGTGTTGCCCGAGCCGAACGCGTATCGCTGCCCGATAAGACATTGCCGCGACAAGTGCGACCGCACCTGCATGAAGGTCGGCTTCGAGATGTACGACATGCAGTCGAGCGGCGCTCCGGCGGCGGTGATCGCCGAGCCGGTCATCAGCGCCGGCGGCGTGATCGTTCCGCCCGAGGGCTACTTCAATGCCTTGCAGGCCGAAGCGAAGAAGCGCGGCATGTTGCTCATCTTCGACGAGGCGCAAACCGCGTTCGGCAGGCTCGGTCACTGGTTCGCAGCGTCGCACCTGGGCGTCACGCCCGACATCATGACGGTGTCCAAGACGCTTGGGGGCGGCATGCCGCTGGCCGGCGTGATCACGAGCGACGCTATCGAGCAGCGTTGCCACGAGCGCGGCTTCGCGTTCTACACGTCGCATGTGTCTGACCCGCTGCCCGCAACGATTGGCCTGGCGGTGCTCGAGACGATCGACAAGGAAAGCCTGCTGCAGCGCAGCCGCGACATGGGCGAGTACCTCGCCGCGGGCCTGGCGCAGTTGCAAAGCCGCCATGAAGAAATCGGCGAGGTGCGCGGCATGGGCTTGTTGCGCGGCATCGAACTCGTGAAAGACCGCGAGACGCGCGAGCCGAACCACGCGCTGGGCGGGCTGACGACGAAACGCTGCCTGGAACTGGGCCTGAGCATGAACATCCGGCGCCGGCCCGAGCGCGGCTCGGTGTGGCGCATCGCGCCGCCGCTGACGGTGACGAAAACCGATATCGATCTGGCAATGACGATCTTCGACCAGGCGCTGAACGAAGCGAAGGCTGAACTCGCCAAGAAGCCGACGGCCTGACCTGCGGGCCGGGTGACCCGATCTCTTTTCTCGACGGCAATTCAACATCACTGAAATGAGGACGACGATCATGATCAAGAAACTTCTTCGGCTCGCAGCCACAGGCATTGCTGCGCTGCTTGTACTGGGCACGGCCCAGGCCGACACGCTCGCCGACATCAAGCAAAAAGGCGTGCTCGTGGTGGGCAGCAAGGCCGACTACCGGCCGTTTGGCTTTCTCGACCCCGCCGGCAAAATCGTCGGCTTCGAGCCCGATCTGGCGGCCGACATCGCGCGGCGCCTGGGCGTGAAGCTGGAACTCGTTCCGGTCGTCGCGTCCAATCGCATCCAGTTCCTGCAGCAAGGCAAGATCGACCTGATGATCGCGACGACGAGCGACACCGTCGAGCGGCGCAAGGTCGTCGACTTCGTTGACCCCAACTACTACGGCTCGGGCACCAACGTGCTCGCGCCGAAGAC